>JAJECV010000138.1 GCA_022821875.1 Rhodothermales bacterium | reverse complement strand
TCAGCACCGAATTGGGCGATGATATTTGAACTTGCCATGTTTTCATGTATTGTTGTGAATCGCTGTGCCTCCCGACCAGTAAGCCCCATTTTCTTAAGAAGATCATAGACCTCGGTACGCTCATCTGGAGGCATGTCCTGACGGTCAGAGGACGTATTTTTCTCAGACATGAGAGTTTACCAAACTCGACGGTTTAGATGTCTGTAATGAACCAAGGCAATCGCTTGAATTCTACAATCCCGGTGTACGTGACAGCAACATATTCTGCAAATGCTGACAGGTTCCCATTCTGAACATGATACTGCCCAGAAATACGATTCTACGAGTCAGCACCGGTCAAGGCGAAAAAACAGGGAATTCCCCAGCCCGGATTCTGTCACATCACGCATCCCTAAGGCCAGATCTGGCTGAGCGTATTCGGGCATTTGGGTGCTGCAGAGGCATTCCCCGTCAAAATTCGGGATAAAACAAAGGTGGAGGACGGGCAGATCACAGTCCAAATTAATCCGCAGGATATCCCATGCAGATGATCCCGGCCTTCTTCCCGTCTGAAAACCTTTGCAGAATCATATAATTTCGTAAATTGGGTTTTTCGCGAAGAAAATTTGCGAAAAACGCTGTTTTATTATGTGGAATTCGTCTCAGGGAAATTGCCGGGGATCCAGGAGGAAGATTTTTTTGCGCTGGACCTGGCTGCTGGTTGGCGGGCTGGCTTTTGTTGTATTTCCCGCTCAATCTCAGACTACGGGTAAACTTGCCGGGATTGTAATAGACGGCAGCAACGGGGAGCCGCTGCCGGGTGTGAATGTGGTGATTGACGGAACGCAGCAGGGAGCAGTTACAGACCTTGAAGGCCGATATGTGGTTATCGGCGTGCGGCCGGGAACCTATGCATTAGTAGCGTCCTTTATCGGGTTTACCACGCAGCGCAATGAAGGCGTGCGTGTCAGTGTAGACCTGACCACGCAGGTTGATTTTGAGTTGCAGGAGGAAGTGATTGAAGGAGAAGAAATTGTCGTACGGGCCGAAGCAATCCGGGTCCGTAAGGATGTGACCAGCAGCGAAGCACGGATTACCGCTGAAACGATTGACCGTTTGCCGGTTCAGGAGCTGGGACAGGTCCTGAGTGTACAGGCCGGGGTCACCGAGCGGGGAGGCTTCCATATTCGGGGCGGACGCAGCAGTGAGGTTGTCGTAATGGTTGACGGAGTGCCGGTCACAGATACCTACGACGGCTCAACTGCCCTCCAACTGGAGAATGAGGGGATCCAGGAGTTGCAGGTCATCAGCGGTACGTTCAATGCAGAGTATGGCAATGCAATGAGCGGGGTCATCAATGTTGTTACCAAAGAAGGCCGCAATGACCGCTTTGGCGGCTCCATAGAAGCCTATACAGGGACCTATATGGTTCCACAGGGAGACGCAGATGCACTCCTCAAAGGAATCCGGCAGGATGAACTGACGCAAAATTTCCCCTATGATCAGGTCGATGTCTATTCGTACCTGCCGTTCGCCCCCACCCACTACAATAACCTGAATGCATCGCTTGAAGGACCTGTCCTGAAGAATCGGGTGACGCTTTATGCCAATGCCCGCTATTTTGCCAATGACGGCTGGCTCTACGGAGCAAATCTCTACAATATTGACGGCGCAGGGGGCGACTCCACCCTGGTTCCGATGAATACATGGGAAAAGTTGAGTTGGCAGGCCAATGTACGGATTCAATTACGAAGCAATATATTCGTGAACCTGATTGGGCTCGGATCCAACTCGGAGGGGAATGATCTGGGAGGACGGTACCAGTATTACCGGTGGGCCCCCCATGGAGTCCCGCAGATCTATGATCAGGGGATTGATATGAAACTGAAGTATACCCATCTGATCAACGCAAAGACCTTCTATACACTCAATATTGCAACCTTTGAAAAGCGGGCAGAACGCTATCGGTTCGCAGACATCACGGATGCGCAATACAATGACTTTACGCTCACGCCACCGGATTCGATTGAGATATCTCCCGGGATCTGGGAGCAGGTGCAGGCAGGTGGAAACCAGTTTGCCCGCGGTGGAACAGACCTCGGACGCTTCAACCGAAAAACACGGAGCTATTTCATAAAAGGAGACTTCACCAGCCAACTGACCCGGTATCATCTGGTGAAGGCCGGGTTCGAAGCGCGGCTGGATCAGCTGCAGTTTGAAGACTACGGCATCGTACCCGCAATCTCCGAAACGGGACAGGTTCTGGAACCCTTTCAACCCGCCATTCCAGCCGCTGAGTCCTTTGCCTATCGCCAGTTTGATGATGTATCCCCAGTCAACTTCAGTGCCTATCTGCAGGACAAGATTGAGTATGAGAATTTTATCGTGAATGCAGGACTGCGCATGGACTATTTTGATGCACGGGCAGAGGTGCCTGCAGATCCTGAGGATCCAAACATCTTTAATCCGTTCAAAAAAGTCAATCTGTATCAGGACACGAACGGGGATGGGGTAATTACCGAGGAGGAAGAACGTGATGACAATCAACTTGTGCGTTCGGACCGGCAGACCTACTGGTGGACATCCTCCACCCCCAAACTCCAGTTCTCTCCACGACTAGGGGTCGCCTATCCGGTTACCGAGGAAGGGGTCATTCACTTTTCGTGGGGACATTTTCTGCAAATCCCAACCCTGAACCGACTCTTTGAAAATTTTGGATATAAGATCCCTCGCCAAACCGGCAGGTATGGGCCATTTGGGAATCCTGATCTGGATGCGCAGCGTACCGTCATGTACGAGGTCGGACTGAAACAGGCCGTCGGAACCGTGGTCGTCAAGGCAACCGCCTATAACCGTGATGTGCGGAGCTGGGTCTCCACCTCCAGGCTTATCGAAACGGAACTGCCCGGTGTCACCTATGTGGTCTATGCGAACCGGGATTATGCAAACACCCGAGGGTTCACCCTGGCACTCTCCCGTGCCTTTGAGAACCACTACGGCTTTGATGTGAACTACACTTATCAGGTAGTGGAAGGATCCAACTCGGATCCCACCGAGGAATTCTTTGCTGCCGGGAATGAAGAAGAGCCGCGGCTGGCCCTTTTGCCGCTAGGATGGGACCAGCGGCATAAGGTTGCCGGATCCATCTTTGTGGGTGGCCGACAATGGGGGGCCTCTGCCCTGATCGTATGGGGATCAGGATTTCCGTATACCCCCAGTTTTGAGGAAGCCGCGCTGGCAGGGCCGGAGGTGCAGCCGGAATTTCCGACACACGCACGCCGCCAGCCCAGTACCTACCAGATTGATCTGGACCTCTATCGCGAATTCACAATCGGGCCGGTTCGCCCGCGTGTATTTGTGCATGTGTTCAATCTCCTGGATCGCCGCAATGCAGTGTCGGTCTATGGAGATACCGGGCTTCCCGGTGTGACCTTTTCGGCACCGATCCAATCGGCCGATCATGGGTACTTCACCCGCCCCAATCACTACTCGGAACCCCGGCGTATACACGCGGGCATAAAGGTGCAGTTCTGATAATGCGCGGGATTTTGTTTATCGGTTTGATTGCACTGGGAGGCATCCAGGTGCAGGCGCAGGGGGTGATTGATCGGAATCATGTGCCCAGTAAAGAGCGTGTGGATCCACTGGAGCGGCGGCGGGATGATATTGACGGGAATAACATCCGGGCAACGATCACGAACTGGGCGCAGACCGCTTCAAGCGGAACTCCCGGGGATTTCTGGTACGAGTGGCCCAAAAACACCAACCGGCGCTATGTTGCATTGACCCAATTCTGGGTCGGTGCAGAAACCTCCGCGAATATCGGGCCGGATGCGGGCGAAAAAATGTGGATTGTGGATGTGGCCGACTTCCGTGGCAACAGTACAGGGGGGAATACGTCCTGGACCTTTGAGCCGATTGGCGGTTACGTGAACCCTGCGGGCAGTGAGCGGGGGATTGCGCAGAGTGATGAACCCGACAGCTGGCCGCCCTTCTGGCCGGATAAACTGGAGGATCCCGCAGATCCCGGCTGGAGTGGCTCCTGGAACGGTTTTTTTGGAAGAGATATCTATAACGCGGATCAGGAGTTCTTTTTTAAGGCGGGGGATGATCAGTATGATCGATACCGGGGTGCCTATTCCCCTGATGCGACCGATCCTGGACGTTATGGGCTTGGGCTGGTGATCGAAACACGGATCATGGCCTGGACACAGATTCTGGTGGATGATGTGGTTTTTCTGATCTACGGGGTCAAGAATGACGGCACCGAAGATCTGGACAAAGTGGGGATGGCGGTGTGGCTGGCAGATTGCGTTGCCGGAGACTGCGGGGACGATATCATTTTCTTTGATCTGCTGGAGGATGTGGCCTTTATGACCGATGAAGATGGGATCGGGGATCAGAATTTTGGCAGTGATCCCGCGGGAACAGTGGGGATCGCAATGCTGGAAACGCCCGGCAATGCCATTGACCGCATTGATAATGATGGCGATGGATCGGTTTCGGACGAGTGTCCGTCCAATCATGGAGAGTGTAACAGCCCGGTCGTTCCGGAGGCATTTCTTGTCGGAGAGCTGCCGGCGAACGGGGTGGATGACAATGGGAACGGGCTGATTGACGAGAGTACCGTGCATGTGCCGTTCGGGACGCAGCGCGGGGTCGGGTATGCAGACTATATTGATAATGACAATGACGGGGAGCGGCAAGCCCCTCTGATTACGCAGGAGATGGTTTCCGCCGCGGCCTCGGATCCGTGGCTTCGCTGGCCCCCGGCCCCTCAGAGTGACCCGGTGCAACAGGTGGGCGGCCGTCCAGTCGTGCATCTCATCAATGTGACTCAGGAAACCGTCGGCCTGCCGTTCCGCGACAATATTGACAATGATGACTCTCATGTCCTGCCTTCTGCCGCCTATCCCTATCTTAGCGAGCCGGGATCTCCGGTCGTTACCCAGGCAATGGTGGATGCAGCGGCATCCGACCCCTACAGGCGCTATTTGGTACAGGATGCGGGCATCCTGCTCTATGATGTCGGTCCGGAGGATCTAGGGAAAGCCTATGCGGATGGGGTGGATAATGACGGAGACGGAGCGGTGGACGAAGGGATTGATGAAGGGACGGATGAAATGATTGATGAGAGCCGGGCAGACGGGATTGACAATGATCAGGACTGGATCCTGCTCCAGAACGATACCGGCCTTGACGGGATTGAATTCAGCGGCGATCTTGGAGACGGAGATGGACAGCCCACATCCGGGGCAGGGACCAATTTCCCAGGTGAAAAAAATATCGATGTGACGGATGTGAGTGAGTCCGATCAGATCGGGATCACGAATGTGCGTCTCTTTGGTGCCAATACGCTGGCCATTGGCAGTGTCAGTGACCGGTTCCTGTTTTTTAATTATCTGATTCCCGGCGATTTTGATACAGAGAAACCTGATCCCGGTGATAATGACCTGGCGGTTTCCAGCGGCTTATTCCCGCTGAAGGCGGGGCAGACCGAGCGGATCTCGATTTCCGTACAATTAGGAATCGGGCAGGAAGAAGTGCTTGCTGCACGGGACAATGCTTTGGATGCCTATCAGGAGGACTACCAGTTTGCGCAGGCCCCGATTACGCCCGAGGTGTTTGCGGTGGAGGGGGACGGTCGTGTGACCCTGTACTGGGATTCAAAGTCCGAAGAATCAGATGATGATTTTTTGCGATCCCTTGGACTGCCGTCCAAAGACTTTGAAGGTTATCGGGTGTACCGCGCTACCGATCCCGCGTTTCTGGATGCCCTCCAGATCACAGACGGACGCGGGAACCTGACGTTTCGCAAGCCCATTGCGCAGTTTGATCTGATTGATGGGATTGGAGGGTTTCATCCGGTTGCGGTCAATGGGGTCAGTTTTTATATGGGGGATGACCGGGTAAGCCCCGGAGAGGGCAATAACGGTCTGGCTCATGCCTTTGTGGATTCCACCGTCACCAACGGCATCACCTACTATTACGCCGTAACCGCATACGATTATGGAGCCGCCTCCGCAAATATCTCCCCTACGGAGACTCCTGTACGGATCCGTCGCCTCGCAGACGGGACGATTGAGACGGGGCGCAATGTTGTTGTGGCAACGCCCGCGGCCCCCGTAGCGGGGTATCAGGAAGCATCTCTGGAAACCGTCAACGGCTATCTGCCGCGCGTTCAGGGATCTACCTCCAGCCGGATCGGCTATACGATTATTGATCCCCGTGTCATTCAGGAAGGGGCACGCTACCGGATCTCGTTCACCGATACACTCCTGTCCGGCGGGCGGTTTGCGCAGGATACGATCACCACCAGCACCTTCACATTGATGGATCTGGATGCGAATCGAGTCCTGCTCCGCAGATCGGATGCGTGGCAGATCGATTCCGAATTTCCTTCGCTGGATGACAACGGAATGCCCATTGGGTTCAGTCTCCAGTTTTATGGGGAGTCGCTTGTGCGCGTGAACTCTTCGCTCAGCGGCTGGAGTAATGATGCCGTTTATCCAGTCGTAATGGATCCGTATATCTCACCAGGATTTACCAGTGGTCAGCGGAACCCTGCGGATTATCAGGTAGAGGTGGTCGGTCCGGGGGAGGGGCGCTCCACGGCGCTGGATGTATCCTTCTTCCGGTCGCTTCCCGAACGGCCAACGAACATACGTGTGTACCGTCTAGATCCGGATGGGGCAGGAGACACCCGGAAAACAGAAGTGGAGTATGCATTCTGGGATTTGACGGGGGAGGACTTTGTCAGTGCGACTTCCACTGTACCCGCAACCTTCAGTGCGGACCGTGACCGGCGGGAGTCTGACCTGATTCTGATCCATGAGACGCTGGTCGGTGGTCGGGGAGCCCCCCAGTTTACCTGGCGCATCGGGATGAATTTCACGGTGGAGGGAGGAGTAAATCCCTCTGAGGGAGAGGTGGCAACAATCATTACCAGAAAGCCGTTTCTGGCATCGGATGTGTTTGAATTTCAGTCCCGTGCTCCCTCGGCATCTACTGAGAATCCTGACTCTCTGTTGGCCCGCATTCGCGTGGTTCCCAATCCGTATGTGGCAACGAACCGGTTTGAGCAATTAAATGCATTCTCAACCGGAAGAGGGGAGCGGGCCATTCAGTTCATTAACCTGCCCCCCGAATGTACGCTTCGCATCTTCAGTGTGAGCGGGCGCCTGATTCGAACCCTGCATCTCCATGAAGGAAGCAATGAGGCTGCAAGTGAACTGATGAACGGAACCATTCGCTGGGACCTGCAGAGTTCCGATGCCCTAACCGTCTCTTACGGGGTCTATCTCTATCATGTGGAGGCCCCTGCACTTGGCGAAACCACCGGCACCTTTGCCATCATCAAATAATGGGAAAGTCAATCTGTTTCGGGGTTCTTGTCTGGGGGTTCACCATCTTGCCGGCGGTGCACGCCCAGTTTGCGAATGAGACCCGAGAAGTCACACGCAAGGGAACAACGGCGGCCGAATTTTTGAGTATTCCGGTGGGAGCCAGAGCAACCGGAATGGGGGGCGCAGTGACGGCATCTACTTCCGATGCAACTGCGATGTACTGGAATCCGGCCGGGCTGGGGCTTTTGACCCGATCCTCGGTCGCTGCCGAGCACGCCTCCTGGCTGGCCGAAATCAATTTCAATTACGCCGCTGCCGCCTTTCCGACTAAGTACGGCACGCTTGGGGCCGCCATTACGTCAATGGGAACCCCGCAAATGCAGGTCACGACGGTGGAGGATCAGGAGGGGACCGGCGAGACGTTTGATGCATCGTCGTATGCTTTTACGCTCTCCTGGGGGAAGAGCCTGACGGGGCGATTCGCATTCGGGGCATCGGCAAAATTGATTACCGAGCAGATCTGGCATTCGCAGGCCCGCGGACTGGCGCTGGACATCGGGACTGTATTTGTCACGCCGTTCAGGGGAATCCGTCTGGGGGCTTCCATTTCAAATTTTGGCACCAAGATGGAGATGGCGGGGGATGATCTGCTAGTGGTGGCGGACATTGACCCGGTCAACCGGGGCAATAACGAGAGTAACCGGGCGTACCTCAAAGTTGACTCCTATAATCTCCCCCTGATGATGCGGATTGGTCTGGCGGGGGAATTGTATGAGACCCAGCAGGTTCGGGTCACCGTGGCCGTGGATATTCTGAGCCCCAGCAACAGTAATCAGTTCGCAAACCTGGGGGCGGAGATCGGGCTTCTGGGCGATCTGGTCATGGTGCGGGGAGGATACAGTGAACTGTTCCTGGAGGATAGCATCCGGTCATTCTCACTGGGGGCGGGACTCCGATACGATTTTGGTGTTGTCGGGATCGTGATTGACTATGCATTTGAGCGCCAGCGCTACTTCAATGACGTGAGCCGGATCTCGCTGGCGTTGTTATTTTAGTGTAAAATTTCGTATCTTCACACAATCTTCACAAAATACTTAGGTTACACACCTTCATGAAACACTTTGTAGTACCGATGTGCATCCTGCTTGGATGTGCATTTTTTGCAGCAGAGGCGCAGGCCCAGCGTACGGTCACCATGCGTCTTAATATGGCTTCTGTCCCGGATACAGTCAACGGGATGGGGCTGATTGAAGTCCGTGGAGCAGGCGGTTCGGAGGGCGCAACCGCGCCGGACACGCTGGTAGACGGCAATATTATTGGCTGGGATGCCGCAAGTACTCTGGAACTCGTAAACGAAAAAGGCCCGGATGGGCAGGACAGTGATTACTGGAATGTTTCATTCATGATTTCGGATATGACGAGGCTTCAGCACAAGTTCTACTCACAGCAGCTGGAGGATGCAGGCTTGAACGGATGGGAGGGAGATCCAAACCCATTCATTGAAGCAGGGGAAGGGGATGTAGATCTGGGATTACATTTCTTCCAGGGGCAGGCGATGTGGCATGGAATGTCGGGGCGTCGGGGTTCAGAGGATGAAAACCTGGGGTACAACTGGATGCCCTGGGATGCAAAAACAGACTCTGTCGCGGTCTGGTACCGGGTTGCCATGTTCGGCCTGAACTCGTCGGATAACAAGTATGATCCCGCCATGTCTGCACCCGATCAGATTGTCGGGGTCAGGGGCGGAGATATCAAACTCGCCGATGATGAAACCGTGGCTGGGCCGCTTGGCTGGGGGGCGACCCTGATGCTTGATCGTGAGTCGATGGATGAGACCAATGCCGGATACAATATATATTCCGGTGTTGCGTACTATCCCGCTGCGCTGGCAGGCATGGATCAGGAGTATAAGTTTGTGGTGGAGCACGGAGAGATGACGGGATGGGAAGAGGGGAATCTTACTGGCAACCGCAAGTTTACGGTGCCCAGTGCCGATACGACACTCCACTGGGTTTATTTCGGGGATACCGTTCCCAGTCCAAATCTGCCGGTCGAAGGTCAGGTCGTCTTTGGCGTGGATTTGAGCGCTTTTGAGACCATTGGACTATTTGATCAGGCTCGTGGCGATACGCTCTGGGTTTTCGGCGACTTTAACGGGTGGCAGGATTGCAGGACGCAGACTCCCGACGACTGCTATATGTTCAAAGAGCCCGGGGGCACCATTTTCCAGGCACCGGTCGCATTGGAGCGTCCGGTCGGAATAAAACAGGGATACAAGTATTTTCTGGACTTCAATGATGCAACATTCATGGAGGCTTTCGGAACCGAGCCGCCAAGCGGCTGGGAAGAGGGACATCGTACGGGTGTGAACCGTGAATTTGAATTTATGGGAGGCCAGCAGCGGCTGGAGTTAGCCTATTTCAATGATGTGACTCCGAAGAATATCCTGCCCGCGGGCACATCCGTAGAGATCATGTTATCAGTGGACATGAAGGAAGCGCTTGATTATGAAGCACAGCCGTTCGTGCCGGCTACGGATACGGTATCCATTCATCTCGGAGATCCGATTTGGGCGTATACACAAGGTATTGAGGCGGTGGACGAAGGGGGGCATTCTCTTCCTCTCTGGGATCATGTCATGCTTATGGATAGTGACGGAGATGGGGTCTATACAGGCAGTGTGATGATCAAAGGTCCATCGTACAACATTTTGACCTATCGCTATATGTTCGGTACGCGAAGCATGAGCGTTCAGGAGGTCGGGACAGAGACGCGTGAGCCGGGACGTAATCGGGCTCACTTTATTCCTGCGAATGCTGACGGCTCATGGCCTGCAAAGTATGAATTACCTATGCATTCGTTTAAGTTGACTCCCGGACCGCTTCCGCATGAGTTGAATCCAGCACTACTTGTCACCTCTATTGAGCAGAGTACAGAATTGCCGGAAGAGATCTGGCTCGGGACGAATTATCCCAACCCGTTCAATCCGACAACCGTGATTGAGTTTGGGTTGACCCGTCAGGCCAATGCACAGCTGCATGTGTACGATCTTCTGGGGCGGCGTGTCGCGACGCTGATAGATGGTCAACTTCAGGCTGCAAACTATTCGGTTACCTTTGATGCTTCGCAGCTTGCGAGCGGGGTATACATTTATCGTTTGCAGACTCCTGATTATTCGGTCACGAAGCGAATGATGCTGGTGAAGTAGCGTTTCAAACGCTGTCCATCAACCGTTTGACGAAGTTCCTAATAACGCACCGCAGGTGCGAGACATTTTGGACGAGTCAGAAACGAATCAGAAAGGATTGTCCAGCGTATCTGCTGGACAATCCTTTCTTGCTAGAATACCGTGAATACACTTCGGACGATCCATAAAATCACGCTTGCGATTCTGCTGTTTCCGGCAGTTTACGGGGTATGCCGTGCACAGTCCATGGATGTCACCTTTCGCTGGATTCCGGACCGTGATGCGGTACGTGCCTTTTTGCCGGGTGAGTTTAACGGCTGGGGACCCAACAGTGGCGGGCGGATTGCGGCCGGTGCCCCCTCGGAGATGACCTATGATGCAGAGCGTCAGCAGTGGCTGTATACGCATACACTGCAGGCAGGGCGCTCGTACCAGTACAAGGTGCATGTACACACCAATAATACGGGCAGCGGTCATGCGTGGATCACGGATCCTCTCAATGATAAATCTAATCCCCGTGATCACAATAACTCCGTCCTGGATGTCAGGGATCCTATGATCTTTCAAATGGCCCGGCACCGCAATGGCGATGGTGCTGTTACGGCCGTGAGTGCGGGGATATTCACCTCTGGGACCATCACCCGCCTGACGGTGAATGTAAACGGTGAGGAGTTCGATGGACTCTCGTTCTATCAGGACGACGGCGTTTTCCACTATTCGCTGGACAGTTCGGTGCGGTGTGATCTGGAATTTAAGATTACGGCCGTTGACAGTGCAGGGAGGACCGTAACACAGACGGTGGGGACGACACCCCCCGAAGTGATTGACCGTGCCCGTCCGGCCGGAATAGAAGATGGCGTGACCTATGATCGGTCTGATCCTTCCAGGGCGGTGCTCTCCGTGTTTGCCCCGGGCAAGTGCTTTATGCATGTTATCGGCGATTTCAATGACTGGCAGATCACAGACGCGGGGCGGATGTACCGGGATGCCCCGCGCTCTGACAGCGTGCACTGGTGGCTGCCTCTGGAAAACCTGCCCCCTGGACAGGAGGTCGGCTACCAGTATTTGGCAGATGGGGAGTTGCGGTTTGCAGATATGTTTTCGGAACTGATTCTGGATCCGGTTCATGATGCGTCCATTCCCGCCAGCACCTATCCAAATCTGAAACCCTATCCGCACGGAAAGACACAGGGCCCCGTATCGGTTCTGCAGACCGGGCAGTCTCCCTATCCGTGGAAGGTGAAGGACTTCGTTCCACCTGCTCCGGAGGAACTGGTCATCTATGAGCTTCTTCTAAGGGATTTTCTGCAGGCACATGATTGGGCAGCACTGACAGATACGCTGGGATATTTGGAGCGTCTAGGTATCAATGCCATTGAGTTCATGCCCGTTGCCGAGTTCGGGGGAAATTTAAACTGGGGATACCAGCCCAATTTTTTCTTTGCACCGGACAAGTATTATGGTCCCCCGGAGGATCTGAAGCGGTTCATTGATGCCGCTCATGAGCGTGGGATTGCCGTGCTTCTGGATGTGGTGTACAATCATGTGGATCTGCCTTCTCCACTGGTTCTGCTTTACGGATCCTCGGATGCAAACCCGTGGATCAATATCCCTCCCACGCATGCATATAATGTCTTTTTTGACCTGAATCATGAGCACCCCTATACGCAGTACTGGCTGGATCGCGTGAATGCGTACTGGCTGACCGAGTTCAACGTAGATGGATTTCGTTTTGACTTATCCAAGGGGTTTACGCAGCGTGATACGGGGTCTGATTATGCTGCATGGGACCGTTATGACCCATCCCGTATCCGCCTGATCCAGCGAATGGCCGATGCGATGTGGGCAGTGGATTCGCATGCGTACATTATTCTGGAGCACTGGGCACAGGAGCGGGAGGAACGGGAACTGGCCGAATACGGTATTGACCGCGGGTTTCCCGGAATGATGCTGTGGAGTAATGTGACGCATTCATTTGGAGAGGCACTCATGGGATATAATGAGGGGCGGAAAAGCAACTTTGAACGTGCGTATTATGGAGAGGGGGGCAGAGACTGGGATCTTCCCCATCTTATCGTCTACATGGAGAGTCATGATGAGCAGTGGATGATGTACAGGATGCGCAGTTACGGGGCCTGTGCGCGTTCGCCGGCGGGCGGGGCGGCCTGCGCACCTTCGGATGCCAATCATGGCACCTACAATATCCGGCATCTGCCGACTGCACTGGATCGTCTGAAGATGGCGGGGGCATTTCATTTTCTGCTTCCAGGCCCCCGCATGCTGTGGCAGTTTGGGGAATTGGGATATGGGTACGGGAGACGGGGTGAAGAGTGTTTGCGGGGGGATGACTGCCCCCCGTTTGCGCCCGGCCGCACCGACCAAAAACCCATCCGGTGGGACTATTATGACGATCCCCTCCGAAAGCGTCTGTATGATACATGGGCGGCACTTCTCAAGATCAGGCAGGAAAACCCTGTCTTCCGCAGCACGGAAACAGAAGTATCCATGCAGTTGTCCGGGCCGGTAAAACGCATCCATCTCCGTCATGAGGAAACAGATATGCAGGTGGTCATCATTGGAAATTTTGGGGTCATGCCCGCCGCGAACACGGTAAGGCTCTCTACTCCCCCCATCTATTGGTACGACTATTTTTCTGGCGATTCGCTGAATATAACCGGGAGCATTCCCCAGGAGCTTCAGCCGGGGGAATTTCATGTTTACACCTCTAGGAGAGTTCCTCCACCTGCCGCAGGTCTGATTACGGTAGGGACTACTTCTCCACTGCCCGCCCCGACGGAGTATGCCCTGCAAAGTGGCTATCCGAACCCGTTCCGGGACAGGATGACACTGGAGTTCAGTCTGGACCAGCCTCAGAGAATCCAGATGGAGGTCTATGATCTACTCGGCCGCCGCGTTGCGACGCTCGTGAATGACGACATGCCGGCAGGATCCCATACGATTCTGTTTGATGCTGCGGGGTTATCCAGTGGTTTGTACACGGTCCGAATGAACGGCAGATCTGGTCCAGCAGCCATCTCTGCTGCCCTTGTTCGCTGATGTTCCGGGGAGATGGCATAAGGAAGTGTGTGTTTTATGTGCTGATGTGGAGCATTCCCGTACTCTTTTTTGCATTTCTTGAGGGGGGGCTTCGGATTGCTGATTTTGGGGAGGATTATCCACTTTTTGTGCCCGTGGAGGCGGCCCCGGATTATCTGGTCATGAACCGTGAGGTGGCCCACCGTTATTTTAATCAGGAGGTCCGGGTCCCAACGGGGTTGCACGATGTCTTTCGTACGGAGCGGGACAGTACGACGCTTCGAATTTTTGTCCAGGGGGGCTCGAGTGCGGCCGGGTATCCTTACTATTATGGAGGCAGTTTTTCACGCATGCTGGAGCAGCGTCTGCAGCAGAGTTGGCCCGCCCGCAGGGTGGAACTGGTCAATGTGGCAATGGCCGCGGTCAATTCCTATACGATCCTGGATCAGATAGATGAAATTCTTGAACAATCGCCGGATGCGGTTCTGATCTATGCGGGGCACAATGAATTCTATGGGGCGCTTGGGGTAGGCTCATCCCAATCACTGGGGCGCCGGCGTCACATTGTGAATTTATATCTCCGGCTTCAGTCATGGCGGATACTCCAGTTATTCCGAAGTGGGTTGAGCCGGATTGCACAAATTACTGTTCAGCATCAGAGTGGTTCCTCGACTCTGATGGAGCGAATGGTTCAGCGACAGGAGATTGCACTCCATTCGGATCTGTATGAGGCCGGGATGAAGCAGTTCAGGGGAAACCTGCGCGACATCCTGCGCAAGTACCGGGAGCATGGGATCCCGGTGTTCATTGGCACGGTGGCCAGTAATGAACGCATGCATGCGCCTTTCCGGAATGGGCTGATGCCGTCCACCGATCCAGATCAATGGGAACATGCCTATGCGGAGGCGCTGCATTCTGAGTCGTTATCATTATCGACTGTACGAATGCGTGAGGTTATTGCATTGGATTCCATGGCTGCCCAGTCCTGGTTTGCTTTGGGAATGCTGCTGGATATGCAAGGGGATTACGAACAGGCCCGTCACTCCTATATTATGGCGAAGGATCTGGATCAACTGCGTTTTCGTGCAACGGAGGAGATAAATCAAATCATTCGTGAGGAGGCCGCGAATGCGGGTGCCCTCTTGGTGGACACCCAGGGATATCTGCGTGAGCGGGCCCGTGAGAGCATTATTGGATCGGACCTGATGCTGGAGCATCTGCATCCGAATCTGGAGGGGTATTTTATTATTGCAGATGCTTTCTACGATGCGGTATATGAGTCTCGGATCGGAGGTCCACAGGTACATTATATTTCCCGGCAGGCTGCACGCTCGGAAGTCCTGTTCACCCAGGTTGATTCTATTTTTGGAGAACTGCGGTTACAGAAGCTCCTAAGTTCCTGGCCCTTCCAGCCCCTGGATGCTCCATTATTGTCCGTTTTGGATACCAGTAGGACATTTTCTGTGGCGGAGGAACTTGCGCATAAACTTGATCAGGCGGAACTGACATGGTTTGCGGCAACCGATCAACTGCGGACACACTATGTTGAGCTGGATGCCTATCATCTCGCACTGAAGGCGAGTCTTGCACTGCTTCAGGAGTATCCTTATCTGCCATCGCCCTATGCGTATGCGGCGGATGCACTTACAGCGCAGGGACGTTTAGAGGAAGCAGTGCAATACTACAGTGCTGCCAATGATCTTGAGGAATCTGCGATGGCACATTTTCGGCTGGGCATCCTGCATCAACACAGACAGGAGTTGGAACTTGCGGAGGAGCACCTTGAGCGGGCCGTATCCTTAGCGCCAGAGGTGGTTGAATTTCGATTGCAGTTGGCCCGCAACCATGTATTTCGGGGTAACTGGACGGATGCGGATAAGTCGATACAGGTACTGTTGAAGTTGGATCCGCCCCATGAGTCAGTCCTTGCATTGCAGCGCCTGCTGGTAAGCCGTACAGCTTCACCGAACTGACTCTGCTGTCCATACTGAGTATTAGGGATCAGGTTAGCAGAGTTTTAGATAGTTATCTTCCGCTCAAACAGGCATAGCACCTCTGGCACCAATCGGTGGGCACGGATTGGCATGTTCAGTGATATTAAAGGGAATTATATCCATAGGTAACAATGGGGAACCTTTTCGCATTCAGGTGAATAAAACGGATACAATCGGGGGGAATAGTGCCTCCCCGATTGCATACACAACATCATCCGCTTGATGCCATCCATGCCTGTTAAAGATTGTAAGACAAAGCCCCCCGCTGGTTCAAGGAAACGGCAGCATGTGACGATCCGCTTTCGCCTGCGAGGCGACAGGAAGACCTGTCGGTTTCTGAATGAACTGGCGGGTGTCAACCGGTATCTCTGGAATGCGGCGCTGGCAAAAGCCAAAGAGGATTACACGGAAACCGGACAATCCCAGACCTCCCAGTTTGATTTCTACAAGTGGTATAAAGTACACAAGGATACGGCCGCACCATGGCTAAGAGAATATCCTGTGAACGCGACTCGTACTGGACTGAAGGATCTGGCGGATGCCTACAAGCAGTTCTTCAAGAAAAAGCGGGGGCTGCCCAGATTCAAGAAAAGGGGCAAGGCGAAAAAAAGCTTCACTGTAGATGTGTCAGGGGGGAAGATGTTTTCAACGAATGGATATGTTCGGCTAAAGCGGGGCATGCATATGAAAATGCTGCGATTTTATCGCGTGAACCGCTACACAAACCCCGTACCCAAGACGGCTCGCATCTTTGAAGAAAACGGGAACTGGTATATGACGGTCGTTTATGAAGTGGACGCGACCTTGCAAGACGCGGACGGCATTGGCATTGGGGTCGACCGTAATTGCGGGCAGATTGCGGACAGTGCGGGAAGGATCTTCTATCTGACCGACACCTCGGGTATTGAAAAGCGCATTCAGAAGCTTCAACGCCGACTAGCGAAAAAACAGAAAGGAAGTCATTCCTGGAGGAGACGAAAGAAAACCATCGCACGCCATGAACGCAAGATCAAGAACATTCGAAGGAATGACTTGCGTCATGTTGCCTTATCGCTCACCGAAATCTCTACGCTTGTAATCCTGGAAGACCTGAAAACCAAAGGTATGACCGCAAGCGCGAAAGGAACGGTCGAGAATCCGGGCAGGAATGTGAAGCAGAAAGCAGGACTGAACCGCTCAATACTGGGAACAGGATGGGCGATACTGGAGCAGTTCCTGCGGGAGCGAGGCGTGGTGATCAAGGTACCCCCGCATTATACATCGCAGACATGCAGTAAGTGTTCCTATGTGAACGCAAAGAATCGGCAAAAACAGTCCGAGTTTCTATGTCTGGCGTGCGGGTACCAAGCGAATGCGGACACGAATGCGTCCGTGAATATCCGGGCGTCGGGGATGGCGTCCTGGCACGAATTGTGCCGAACGGGTCGTGGAGCCTATGTAAGACCTGTCATTGCGGAGCGCAAGCCTGCAACCGGGCAACGGGTGATGAAACACCAAAAAGAACATGGTGCCCATGGGCACTCATGTATATAATTCCCTTAATTTTACGGACCGAATTTCTCTGCATAGCGTTTGCCGTCATCTATCTTCATTTCCATGCAATCTCTTAAACGGCTAAACCACTACTTTATACGCTATTGGCGGTTATTCGTACCGGGCCTTCTGTTTACGATGATTTCTGCGGTGTTCGCCATTGCAGTGCCCATCATCGTTCGGCAGGCAATTGACAGTCTGCCCCGTTTTGCGCGGCTTTATCGGCAGTTTGAAGCCACATCGCTTCAGCATGCAGTGTACTGGGATCTCTTCTGGACATTATTTGTTTTTGGGCTGATCGTCATAGCCTTGAGTTTAGCAAACGGAGCATTTACATTTTTGATGCGGCAGACCGTGATCGTAGCCTCACGTCATATTGAGTTTGATATGCGCAACGCATTATACGAGCACCTGCAAAAACTTTCGGCGAATTTCTATCACCGCACAAAGACAGGAGATGTAATCACACGTGCAACAAGCGACATAGAGCAGGTGCGCCGTTATATTGGACCGGCAATTATGTACTCCACCCGCGCCCTTGTGATTGTGGTCGCTGCCATTACCGCCATGCTCATCATCTCGCCAATCCTGACCTTTTATGCACTCATGCCGATGACCATCCTTGCGGTGTCCATGTTCGTTATTGCACAACTGGTGCACAAGCGCAGCGAAGCACTCCAGCGACAGTATGCGCAGTTGACAAGCCGCGTTCAGGAAACTCTGGCAGGGATTCGGCTGGTGAAGGCCTACGCGCGGGAAGAGACAGAAACCCGGACCTTCGAGAAAGAAAGCCGGAGTTATAAGGCGCGAATGCTCGGCCTTGCACGCGTGGAAGCCGCATGGAGGCCGGTCTTTGTGATCGTCGTAGGCCTGTCGGAAATTATGGTCGTCTGGGTCGGGGGACGCCTGGTATCGGAAGGCATTATCACCATAGGAAACATTGCGGAGTACATTATCTATGTTGCACTCATGACCTGGCCGGTTGCGGCATTTGGCCTTGTCATCTCCATGATGCAGCGGGCGAGTGCCTCTGCAGAACGCATTTATGAGGTGCTGGATCAGCAGCCGGATATATCGGATAACTTCCGCACGGATCCTTCCATTCAGAAGATTGGCGGACGGGTAACCTTCGAAAATGTCTCCTTTCAGTATGAAGCGAACCTGCCGTATGCACTCCACGATATTTCATTTGATGTGCCTGCCGGTGAAAGTCTTGCGATTGTGGGAAAAACCGGAGCCGGAAAGTCAACCCTCATTGATCTGATCGGCCGCCTGACCGAACCAACCCGGGGGCGCGTCCTGATTGATGGGCGGGATGTACAAAAAATGCCTCTCAGCGTGCTCAGGGAAGGGATTGGATATGTTCCGCAGGATGTATTTCTGTTCAGTGATTCAATCGGGAATAATATTTCATTTGGAACCACAGGTGCATCCGAAGAAGATGTCCGCCAAGCGGCATTTGAGGCGGAACTTCTCGAAACGGTTCTGGAATTTCCAGAAGGGCTTCAGAGCGGGGTGGGGGAACGCGGAGTCTCGCTTTCCGGCGGACAGGCCCAGCGTACCACGATTGCCCGTGCACTGATCCGGCAGCCGCGCATATTTATCATGGATGATGCGCTCAGCAGCGTGGATACAAAGACGGAGTCCCGCATCCTTGAACATCTGCATAAACGACAGGGACATCATACCATGGTCATGATCAGTCATCGGATTTCAAGCATAAAGGGAGCCGATCAGATCATTGTTCTCGATGCGGGGCGGATCGTGGAGCGTGGAACGCATGCGTCTCTTATGGCACAGAATGGACTGTATGCACAGATGTATCAGCGGCAGTTACTCGAAGAAAGACTTGAAGCCCTGCAGTAGTTCATGGAACTTATACCACTGGGGACATCATCAGCGTCCATTGTTCGAGATCGGGGATTAACGGCCTATGTGCTCCGAAATCAGGGAAAGGTCTTTCTGTTTGATTGCGGTGAGGGTACCCAGTTCCGCCTCCTGAAAGCAGGAGTCCGGCGGAGCCGGATCCGGGCTGTCTTTATTACACATCTGCATGCAGATCACTACTTCGGGCTGTTTGGACTTCTGATCTCCATGTCTCTGGAGCGGCGTAAGTCTCCGCTTATGATTATTGCGCCGCGGGAACTCTCCGATATCCTGCAATCCTTTTCAGGTCTCCGACCGGCGGACCTTCCTTTTAAAATTGAACACATACCGCTTGAAGAAGGCCTTGAATTCCAGGAGGTGTACATGGCAGACGGAATACAGGTGAGCGCCCGTCCGCTTGTACATGGCCGGTTTTGTATGGGATACCGGGTGGAACGCGCAGATCAGGTGCATCGCATTGACGGGGCGTTGGCCGCTTCACTGGGGATCACGGCGAAGGAGCAGTTTCAGCGGCTGGCCGCAGGCCAGTCTGTTCGGACCTCCGGCGGGCAGGTTGTTGCACCGGATCAGGTTAGAAAAAAATCGGGTGCAGTCTTTGCATACGTGACAGATACAAGCCCCTGCCCGGGAGGATTGGAACTGGCCAGAAATGCCGACCTGCTGGTCCATGAGGCGACGTTTGGGCAGGAGAGAGCGGACCGTGCCCGGGAAACCGGCCATTCCACTGCATCGGATGCGGCCCTGACGGCCAGAAATGCCGGAGCAGGAAGACTTCTTTTAACCCACTTCAGCGCCAGATACAAGGACCTGTCTGTTTTGGAAAAAGAAGCGAAAGCGATTTTTCTGAATACAGAAATTGCCGAAGAATATCAGGCGTATCCAATCACTTCCCGAAAGGATATGCCCCAGACGGATCCAGCTGCATGAGTGAGAAAAAAGGTCTGGACCGGAGACTGTTACGGCGTATCATTGGATACCTGATCCCCTATAAGCACTGGGTGATCCTTGCATTTTTCCTGGTGCTGCTGGTTTCATTTTTAGGCCCGCTCCGGCCCTGGCTGATTCGCCTGGCGATTGATCACCATATTGTTCCAGGTGAACTGGATGGATTATTCCTGCTCATTGCTGCCCTGTTCGGGGCAATTGTATTAGAGGGGGCCCTAAGTTATGGGAATGCATACTTCACCCAGTGGATCGGACAGCAGGCGATCTATGATGTGCGGGTACGTGTCTTTCGTCATGTGCAGAAGCAGTCCCTCTCCTTCTTTGACCGAACCCCCATCGGGCGGCTCATTACGCGCACGACCTCGGATGTAGAGGCGCTTGCAGATGTGCTGTCTGCCGGGATTATCGTGATCATGGGAGATATGTTCAAACTGGTGTTCATTGCGGCATTCATGTTTAGTCTCAACTGGATCCTTGCACTGGTTACGTTATGTGTGATGCCTTTCATGCTTCTGGTAACATTGTGGTTCAAGCGTAATGTTCGCGGCCAGTACCGGGAGACACGTAAGCAGGTTGCGCGTTTGAATTCGTTCATGCAGGAGCATGTGACCGGGATGCTGATCGTGCAGTTGTTTGGCCGGGAGAAAGAGGAGATGAAACGTTTTGAAAAGATAAATGATGAGCATCAGACGGCACAACTCAGGACCGTCTTTTATCACTCACTGTTCTGGCCTGCGGTGGATATCATTGCATCCACTGCGGTTGGATTTGTGTTATGGACCGGCGGAGTAAGTGCCATTGGCGGTGCACTGACCGTTGGAGTTCTCATTGCATTTATTCAATACTGCCGCCAGTTTTTTGAGCCGATCCGCAATTTATCCGAGCAATTTAATACGCTTCAGGGGGCAATGGCGGGGGCGGAGCGTATTTTTGATGTACTGGACAATGATCAGTCCCTTCCCGATGTGGACGCACAGGATCCTCCACAAAGATTTGAAGGGGATATCGTGTTTGATAATGTCTGGTTTGCGTACAAAGATCTTGATGATGGAACGCCGGACTGGGTACTGCAGGGAGTGTCGTTTACAATTAAACGGGGGCAGAATGCTGCAATTGTGGGCGCGACAGGGAGTGGAAAAACGACCATCATCAGCCTTCTTATGCGCTTTTATGATATTCAAAAAGGACAGATTCTTCTGGATGGGAAAGATATTCGATCTTTAAGGCTGAAGTATCTGCGATGGCGTATCGGGTTGGTCCTGCAGGATGTCTTTCTGTTCTCAGGGTCCATCTATCGCAATATTTCGCTGGGCAATCCTGATATCTCTCTGGATCAGGTGAAGCAGGCTGCAAATACAATCGGGGCCGATCAATTTATTGAACAATTCCCGAAACAGTATCACCATGATGTGCGTGAGCGGGGGGTATCCCTTTCCCATGGCCAAAGGCAATTATTATCATTTGTTCGCGTGCTAGCCCATGATCCAGACATTCTGGTCCTGGACGAAGCGACCTCAAGTATTGATACAGAGACGGAACATATTGTTCAACACGCTCTTGAACAGGTATTGCAGGGAAGAACATCTCTGGTAGTTGCACATCGGTTGTCTACGATTCGTCACTCCGATACGATTCTTGTGCTTCACAAGGGGCTTTTAAGAGAACAGGGGACGCATGACGAATTGGTTGCAGCAGGTGGTCTCTATCAAACGCTCTACGAATTACAGTATCGGGAGCAGGAAAGGGCAATGGAGGTCAGTGCGTAGAATTTGGAATCGCATGAAGGAATCATTGAATTTGCGGGTACATATCGAGATCAATCAAGTAGCCGCTGTTACGAACAGGATAAGATGACACAATCGGATCAAAGTTGTTGTACAGTCAAAGAAACTGTGCGGGATAAATATGATGCCATCGCCAGGGGAGAGCAGGATTCAGGATATTGTATGGTGGACGGGGCTGCGTATCAGGATACTCCCGGCTATCAGGCGCAGGCCGATTTAGGTCTGGGTTGTGGGACTCCGGTAGAGTATGCAGATTTGAAGCCGGGGGAGACCGTCCTTGATCTCGGATCCGGTGCAGGCCTGGATGCGATGATTGCCGCCCCGCTCGTAGGAGAAAATGGGAAAGTTCTAGGGGTGGATATTGCGCCGTCCATGGTTGCAAAGGCAAAAGAAAATGCAATTGAGGCGGGGCTGGGCAATACGCTTTTCCAGGAAGGAGATATAGAGCATCTTCCGGTGGAAGATGCGTCCATAGATGTTGTCATCAGTAACTGTACTCTCAATCTGGTTCCAGATAAAGAGACCGCATACGCAGAGATCGCCCGTGTCCTGCGGCCGGGTGGACGTTTTATTATCTCGGATGTTGTGACCGCAGGATCCCCGGATCCTGTATTATTGAGGAAGGCAGAAGAGCTTGCCGGTTGTGTGGCCGGGGCCGCGGACAAAGAAGATTATCTAGCGTTGATTGTACGGGCAGGATTCACTGCACCGGAAGTGGTACGCTCCCGGTCTCTTAAAATCATTAACGGGCAGGGCGGCTTAGCCAGTCTTACTATTCGCGCCTGGCGGCAGCCCTCTGCCCCCTAATCGTATATTGCTCATGGATCACTACTATGATCGTTCACATTTACCCCGGTTTGGAGAAATTGCCGAGGGGAATCAGGAGTTGGCAGATGCGTTCTTCTCCTACTACAACAAGGTATTTGAGGAAGGCGCATTGACGGCCAGAGAGAAGGCACTGATCGCTCTGGCCGTCGCCAACACCGTACAATGCCCCTATTGCATTGATACCTATACGACTGCATGCCTGGAAACAGGTTCGGATTTGGAACAGATGACCGAGGCCGTACATGTGGCGACCGCCATACGCGGCGGGGCCGCTCTGGTGCACGGCGTGCAGATGCTTGATCAGGTCAAGCGCTTAACGATGTAAGCCGGACGGGACTCGGATCAAAAGGATGATTACACTGGATACCCTTCCACAGGGCCCGCGGGCGACCTCTTCGCTGTCTTTTCGGGCCGTTCCGCTGGCACATCCCGGGAAGCAATTGCGGGTGCTGGATGCCGTAGATACGAGTGGAGGTCCCACGAATAGCGGCCAGTTTGAGCTGGATCTGGCTTCCTGCGGGTGGCCGCGGCTGAAGCCGGACCGATTGGAGATTGTACAGATTAATCTGGGCAAGCTGTGCAATATGACCTGCCGGCACTGCCATGTTGACGCAGGGCCGGACCGTGTTGACGAGAACATGGATCGGACAACCGTGGAGGCATGTCTGCGGGCGATTGACAGTTCCGGTGCCCGGGTGGTTGACCTTACGGGCGGTGCCCCCGAACTCAATCCCAATTTTGAGTTCTTGGTGGAAGAATGTGTGCAGCGAGGGCTTCGCGTTCTGGATCGTTGCAACCTCACGATTCTGCTGACGCGCCCCTATAGTCACTTACCCGAATGGTTTGCGGAGCGGGGGGTTGAGGTGGTCTGTTCCCTCCCGCATTACCGTAAAATAGGCACCGATGCGCAGCGCGGAGATGGGACCTATCATAAGTCTATCCAGGCGCTCAAGCGCCTGAATCAGGCGGGGTATGGGCAGGGGGATCCCCATCGGAAACTGGTTCTCGTGGCGAATCCGGTCGGTGCGTTCCTGTCAGGCAATCAGTCTTCACTGGAAGCAGAATGGAAGACCGCATTGGCACGAAATCATAATGTCAGGTTTGATCAACTGCTGACACTCAATAATTTACCGATGTCACGATACCTGGAGTGGTTGATGGAGACGAATCAGGTCAAACTCTATCTGAATCGACTCCTGCAGGCGTTCAATCCTTCTACGATTGCAGGGCTGATGTGCCGGAATACGCTCTCAATAAGCTGGGACGGGTATCTATACGATTGCGATTTTAACCAGCAGCTGGAAATGACCATGGACATCCCCAGGCCGCATGTCACAGATTTTGATCTTGGCATCTGGCAGGATCATGCAATACGTACGGCGCGTCACTGCTATGGATGCACGGCGGGTGCAGGAAGCAGTTGCGGCGGCGCAATTGCGTAGTTGAGCGATCTTGAGTCGGGTGGAGATCCGATGTACGAAACAAGAACAGTGACGCTAGACACACCAGTTCCTAAATCATTCTTGAACTGTCAGAAAACAGAATTTTTGCATGGATACGAAGTACAGAATTGAGATAGTGGACAGCATAAGGCGAGGAGAGTATCGTGGAGCATTCAATAAAGAGAGCATCTTGCAAAACCCTTAATCTTGAGGATTTTGCAAGATGCTCCCTTGTTCGGGAGTGGCTCAAAAATGCTATTCTTCGGGGGAATTTCGGCGAATTCAAACAGGGGTTTCCCTGTGTCGTGTGGCATGAGGAAGATGGCAGGTTATTTGAAGCAAGACAATCCGGACATGGTTCGTGTGAGTACCATGGATTTCCCCTCGCCTCTCACGATACGATTACAGGAATGAAATAATGTCGTTTTTTGATTACCAGTGGGTTGATGCACTGCCACCGTATCCGGACCCAAGTGCACATAATACAATGGCCCGCCTTACAATTAACGTAGGTGACCAAGTGGCGACCTGCGTACGGGACGGGAATAAGTACTTTGAATATATCGAGGTACCCATGGCCCATGTCGCTGAGTGGATTGTCGTTAACTGGTGGCATTTGCAATATGAAGCGGATGCGGTATATGGTTCATCACGTGCTGGTTTTGCAGCGAGACATGATCTTTCCTATGCAGGAAACGGGTTCGTATTTCCCCGCGTTGTTTTTCGTCCGGAGGGAGGGTGTGTGGTGGTTTCCAACGAACGATGGTATGCCAACCACGCGCACATACAATTTTTACTGGAAGGGGAACAGATGATCGGAACCGCCGCCTTGCTGAGGGAACTGCGTGATCTCGTGGAAAATGTCATCGCCAGGTTAAAGGCCAAAAATGTAGAAGATATACCCTGGGCTGAGGAGTGGGATGTGATCAATAACCGACTTGATGCGGATGAGAAAGAATTTTGCCGGGCGACTGCCATGTTGGGACTTGATCCTTTCGACATTGAACCTGCAGTGGCGGATCAGGTTGTCGCAGTTTGGGATGAAACTGATCCGCTCATTCGTGAAGAATTGATGCTGGCTTCGGACGAAAAAACACTGCGACAGACTCACGAATGGTTCCAAGAATCGCTTGCGTCCATAAACGGAGTCCCCAATACAGTATGGGAAGAAGTAAAGGCGGCCGTTCGGAGCATGCCGTCAAACTCGGAACAACCATGGGAAGCCGGGGCAAGGGATGCACGCAGAGTTCTGCATGAACTGGATCATACGCCGGGTCCCTTTTTCTTTAGTGATGAATATGCCATCCATAATATAGAGACGGCATCACCCTCATCCCGCATAGAGGGCTGTGTAGGAAGGGGCACCCCCTCGTGTGCTGTGGTCTCCAAACAAGAAACAGGTAAGAGATTCCTTCTTGCGCGTGCTCTGGGGCATTACATTGCACACGCGGGGAACGAACCTTCGCTTTTAAGTAAGCTAAGAACTCCTGAACAGTCTCAAGCAAGATCCTTTGCTGCTGAATTACTTGCACCGAGTGAGTGGCTCAGACATGAGGTGGGTTCACAAAGCGACATTGAGTATGACCAGATTTGTGAACTTGCGGAACAGCTTCGTGTATCCGAATTTGCTGTCCAATGGCAGATACAAAATCACGAAATTGCGAAAATATCCCCACGCCCACAGTGGTAGTTTTAGCCTGACTTGGTGCCGGCGATGTAGCCGCTTCTAATCATCAGGGTTATGATGGGGGAATTGTATATTCGTTGTTCCGCAGTAAGGTGTGTATTCAGATGAAGTTGCCCGGGTAATCAGATTGATGTTGCCCACCTATTCAGATTGATGTTGCCCACCTGGCAGGTCTCATTTTTGGAGCGATTTTTTACGTCTGTTTAGGAGTTGGAATGAGTACGTTTCGTGAAT
>JAJECV010000119.1 GCA_022821875.1 Rhodothermales bacterium | reverse complement strand
AATATGCCCACCTTAGAAGCCTGTCTCGACGAACTGAAAAAGAAAGGCGAAACGTCAGCCCCGTGATACAGTAGAATGGAGATGTCGGGGAGCATCTAATGAAACCAAGATGGGTAATTTATTTTTTGGTGAGCCCTAAGAACTTTGGATGCAGCCGAGCCGGCCTTTTTTCCCGTCCTTCTTTGTTTAGGCATGATTGATGTATTTTGTTGAATGTAAACGATAAAATGGGGATCGGCAAAGACCATGCCAAAGAGAGGAAAATGACAATGTGTCGCACCATACTTAAATAATGGCACACAGACTGATTGAGTATTCGGTAAATCTGGCATACATTCAACCAATCTGATTGAAGGGCTACCCTCTTTTGAACTTATGTGTTCCGCGGTCGGATCATAAAGAAGGGAATATCGAGTAGCCGGAGGGATTTTCACCCCCCGGCTACTCGACATTCCCATAAAGAATCTTAAAATGTGCAATCATCCCCTGCGGTTTTTGTGAGAACCTTCAAATCTATATGGGATTCGTTTGAAAAGATAAGTTTCGTACGCACTTGCCCCTCTACTGCAAAATGAACGAAGTTTTACAAGGCGCATCCTCCGTGATGATATTTTCGTATCGCCTGTTGTAGATTCAGATTGATTTTGCTTGGGTAGATTGACTAATTTCCGTGCATGACAGCAAGTCTCTGGACGAAGGCGTATATGGAAGCAGCGGAAATCGGGCCGAGCCAGGTGGGCAAATTCAATCTGAATCTACACCTGTATGGAGGATCCGCATTATCGTACCAACCGTGGACTGGATCACTCTCTGATGATGTATCTGGCCAAATGCAACTGGATCCGAAACCACGAAAATGTGGTCGTCACCGGACCCACGGGAGTCGGGAAGACCTTCGTGGCCTGTGCACTGGCACACAAAGCCTGTCTTCTTGGCTATTCGGTGCAGTACATCCGATTGCCCGGCTGCTTGAGGAGTTCGCCCTGGCACGCGCCGAGGGACGCTATCTCAAACTGCTCCATAGACTCGCACGCCTGGATCTACTTGTCCTTGATGACTGGGCCATGAAGCAGATCAATACCGCCCAGCAGGAAGACTTGTACGAACTACTGGATGACCGGATGCAGACCCGATCCGCCATCACGGCAAGTTAAATTCCCGTCGCTTCCTGGCATGAAATGACATCCTCCCACACTCGCGGATGCCATCCTTGACCACCTCGTACATATTGCATATCACATTGAACTCAAAGGGGAATCCATGCGAAAACAGTTGGTGAATCTGTCCAGACCCGTGGATCAAAATTCAACCCGGAACGTTAAATAGAAAAATACAAAATAACATGATCTAACCAGTACCGTGCAAAACCCCCAAAGTGATTGTTTTGGATCGTAATAGTCAGCCTAAAGTGAAGTGATTCACTGCTGAACACAGAAAGCCATGAAATTTATACCGTCGCAAACCCTTGTAAACTTAGCTAAACGAGTTTTCCTGACCTTTGGGATCAGTTGTTTTATTACCCTTCTGGTATTGGGAGTCACTTACTGTACTTCGAGTCCTGAATGCAATATGGTCACCAAGTCTAAGGCAGAGGTAGCACTCGCTGTAATTGGCTCGCTAACGATAATCTCGTGGGGCTTCATGCGTGTGATCGACTACCGTGACTTTTGCGCCAAAGTAGAAGCCGGAATTATTAAAATGCCTCCACAGCGTCCCCCGCGAGAAAAGATCGGGCACAATTCCAGCCTATCCGAAGCACTTAGTGTGCTCAACCAAGGAGAAAAACTAAATGGGTGGTATCTCGTCGGTTATGCAATTGCGTTTTTACTTATTGAATTTATACGTCTAGCAGGTGCAAGCGTATGGTTATTAATACCTGCCGTGGTGTGTTTCGCTGTACCCGAGATTCACGGTATCAGGATTCGTAAGCATACATTATCACAAACGGTTTGGATATTTCAGTCTACGGGAAGTCGCTTCAGAAAGATTGTTGGTGTCGGGCTGGCCCTGTGGATATCTCTAGTTGTGTATGATACCCGATCCATAATCGCAAAGTCAATGCCGCTGACACTGGGGGGGATATCCCGTGGCCGAACTTATCCTGATTGCCAGGATCATCCGCTACGACGCGGAGTCGTTCATTCCCCGGTGGGATATCCCGTGGCCGAACTTATCCTGATTGCCAGCGTAGCCCTGTGGGTCGTGATAGGAACTAGTGCAACCATAGCCCAAGCCATACACTGGAGAAGACTTCGGTAATTTCCGCCTGTAGATTCAGATTGATGTTGTTCAGGTATTCAGATTGAAATTACCCACCTGGATCGGCCCAATTTCCACTGCTATTTGGTGGGGGTTGGGGAATTTTGGCGGCAGGACTTGCGATTGTAGGAATGCATTTGAGGCATTAGCGGTGCCTTTAACGATCCGGAGGTTTCCATGCCATGACCACATGGGTTTCTATGAAACATATCCAGACTTATTGTGCTATCAGCACAAGCCAAGTCTAGCTAGTTCTGCCCTGTACTGATAAGAAAGACTTGACAATGGTTTTTTTATTGCTTAGACTAGCAATATGCAAGCCCATCCAGGAATCCTTACGACGCTTCGGGATGACCTATCGTCCCTGACCTCTACGGTTGCTGCGCATCCCGACAAGAGTCGCCGTGCGCTTGGGAAAATTGTCTGTTCGCAGTATACGTTGACCGATCCGCAGGGGCATCCACGTCTTTCGGGCTGTATGAAGGCGTTGCGGGTGTTGGAATCGGAGGGGCATTTTTCGCTTCCGAAGCCTCAATGTGCCTCTCCGGTACGTGGTCCGCGTCTGTTGGATTCCCCGGTTCCCCAGGCAGTCGAGGTTCCGTGGGATGTCCGTGAGATCCAGGATCTGGAGTTGATTCTGGTGACGAACTCCGAGGAGCGTGCAATCTGGAACACCTTGATCGATGCGGAGCATCCGCAGGGGGGCACCACCTTTGCGGGGGCCCAACTACGCTATCTGATTCACAGTGCGCATGGGTATCTGGGGGCGGCGGGATTTTCAGCGGGCGCTCTATATCTGGAAGCCCGGGATCGCTGGATGGCGTGGGATCACACGAAGCGTGCGCAGAACTTGAAGCGTGTGGTGAGTCTGAGTCGTTTTTTGATTCGTCCCGAAGTGATCTGTCCAAACTTTGGAAGTCATATTCTGGGGAAGATTTTTCGGCGTTTGAAATCCGATTTTCCGGCAAGATATGGGTATCGGCCCTACATCGTGGAAACGTTTGTCGGGCCGGATCAGGAAGGGACCTGTTTTCGTGCGACGGGGTTTCATTATGTAGGTTTAACGAAAGGTCGGGGACGGCATGCGGAGTCGAAGCAACGTTCACGCCCGCAAAAAAAGGTGTTTGTGTATGAACTGGAAGCAGACTGGCGGACTTTATTGGATGTACCGTATGTGGAGTTGCGCCCGCGTTTGGAGGTGGGAGCGGGATTGGATGCGGCCCACTGGGCGGAACAAGAGTTTGGGGGTGCGGAACTGGGGGACCGTCGGCGCACGGCCCGTTTGGTGACCAGTGCAAAGTTGGTGGCCAAAACGATGGGAAAGCCAGTGACCGTGACTCCGGAGCGGAACCCTTCCGATGCGAAAGCCTACTGGCGCTTTCTGGGGAAAGCCAATGAACAGGGAATCACGCCTGTGGAGATTCTGGCCCCGCACCGGGAGCGGACGATTCAGCGGATGCGAACCCAGTCGGTGGTGTTGTGTGTGCAGGATGGCACCACGATCTCGTACAGTACGCGGTCCAATACCGAGGGAATGGATGTGATTGGGCGGAATCAGACCACTTCGAAGGCCAAGGGGGTGCGGATGCACGCAACGATTGCCCTGAATGAGGAAGGAATTCCGCTGGGGGTGTTGCGCTGTGCCTATGGGACCCAGACTCCCAAAACCCGGAACTGGCTGCATGGGACGCGGAATATTGATGAGGCCGCCTCGACCTTGCCGCGCAAAACCGAGGTGTTTTCGGTGATGGACCGGGAAGCCGATGTCTTTGTGGTGTTAGCGTTGCAGCGGACCCTGAATCGGACGCATCTGCTGGTTCGCGCCATGCATGACCGGACGTTGAATAAGAACGAGCGGAAAGCAAATAAAGATAAGATGACCTTGTTCCGGAAGATGCGTGAGGCCGCGTCTGCGGGGGTGTTTCATCTGGAGGTGCAGGCCCTGAGCCGTCGGCAAAAGGCGGGCCGGATCACCCACAAAGGCCGTCCTGCACGGAATGCGCGAATGGAACTGCGGTTTTGCAAAGCGATGCTGCCGCCAACGAAAGATCGTACGCAGGCCCCGATGCCTATCTGGGGCATCTACCTGTCGGAACTCAATCCCCCCAAAGACGCAACCCCGATTCAATGGTACCTGCTGACCACCAAAGAGATCACCAATGCGGAAGACGCAATGAGGATGGTGGAGTATTATCTGCTCCGCTGGCGTGTTGAGGATTCGTTCCGGGTTCTCAAAACCGGCTGCAAGGTGGAAAAATTACGCTTACAGAAGGCGGAATCCCTCCATAATGCAATTACACTGAACATGGTGGTCGCCTTGCGGATTATGACGATGACACTGCTAGGACGTGCGGAGGCGGATCTGCCCCCCGAAGTCATGTTCTCCGAGTCCGAGTTGATGATGCTGCGCGTGTACGCCCGCAATTACAACCTTCCCGAACACACCGATCTGGCTTCCGCCATTCTCATCGTGGCACTGATGGGCGGGTATATGAACCGCAAACATGATCCACCACCTGGGTATACCATCATGTGGCGGGGCTATGCAAATCTCAAAATGCGTGCGATTGCCTATGAAGAATTAGGGGGCTTTTTCGATCTTGTGGAGCGCCCTCCCCCCTAGATCTGCCCCCGTAAATCTCCCATTTTGATCCATAAACTATCCAGTGCCCGAAGCCTGCATGCCCCCGCTGTGTGCCGGCAGAAGGGATTTTTTGTCCTCCTCCAATTTTGCCCACTCCAAGGCGCGAAACAGACGAATCAAGAGCATTTTTCAGACACTGATTCAGGGAAATGACGTAAATTGTTGCGTCTGACCCGGCAAAAACAGAAGCGAACGAAGAGCAACTTCGGGGATAAGAGCCCATTGTTCTGTATTTTTTATCAGTACAGGGCAGAGCTAGTTCGTGGACGGGTTTTGCAAATATTTGAGGCCCCAATGGGGCAACACTTCAAAAAGGGCAAAGTCTTTGAATTAGTTCTCATTAACTATTACCCGTCTTTAATAAGCCCCTTAACCAATTTAAGTATCTGATCTTTTTTCTTCTCTGGATCTTCAACTTGAATGTACTCAATGCCTTTGAATCCATCACCTCCCCTTCGATTCAGAGGGGGCTCAAGGGCCTCAATTAATAGCCCCTCCATTGCAGGAATGACATCATTTAATTTATAGCTGCCGGAACTCCCGTCCAGTGTTCCATCATCCTTGACTGCCCGAAAACCGAACCAAGAGAACCTATTCCAGCGAATTTTAAGACGATCACGCGTATGGTCGGAAAGTCGGGATCCCAATCTTGAGGAGGTTGTCCGACCCGCATAGACAATATCTCGGAAGTCGTACAGAAGATAGATCCCTGTCTGCTCCGCCATATCTACAGGGGCCGCACCGTCCTGCTGGACACCGAAAATCTTCGGTTTTTTGGTCCAGTCTACGAGATCCCGTTCCCAAAACATCCCCAGTGCCATGATAGGGCCGTCTGAGTCGTTATCCGAGTTATCTTCTCCATGATCTAAGTTGCCGCCTCCACGGAGCCGAAATATACCCGGTTCGGTCCGTTCAAAGATTTCCCTGTTTATCTCTTTGCTCAAGATTGCATTCACCGTACTGGACGGTGTAGCTCCCTCGCTTACAAGCAATTCTTGGGCAAAAATGCGTTCCGTGATATCCGCATAGTGTAGAGGGGTCCCGGCATCTTTGAGTACCTTTACAATTGCGTCATGCCAGGTCATCAGTTTAGGACTCATAGGTCGTTCTTTCTCATGTTGTACCCCACTACGGCTGCCCAAGTTCTATTGGGTTGTCTATGCCTCCGCAGTGGCGGTTCAAGATACACAAATTAATGTCTGCCCAGAAAGTACGTAATGTCCTAATAAGAAGCAAGCTACGGTCATATTTTCTGGCAAATCATGGAACACTTCATGCGATTCAAACGAAAATTTCCCCGACATTGACCCTTACAGGATGTGACATCTCAAAGATAGCCAACTGTGACTTGGCCAGATTGCCAATGGTCAGTTGGGACTCGTGGCATATTAATTTGGACTGTGCGGGAAAAAGATTGTCCAGTGAGGAAGGAAAAGGAAAAATGTACTGCATAGAAGGGAGAAATCCGATCATGGACGAAAACAACAGTCATGGATGCACAGTTCCCGCCATATCTTAAGTTCTGGGTGACAATAAAGGCGAATCAGGGATATATGGGTACGATGTTATGCGAAGGTCTCCGCCAACATGTCGGCGATCAAATCAATGCGGATCATCTTCTTGATATGCTTGGAGAGTTTGCGGCAGATGCGATGTGGATGACTTTGTGCATCGATGAGTAACTGCCATGGACAGGTTCCTCTCATTCTATTCTCTCCGTTATGAGGTTCTTGTAAAACAATAATCCAGACACAAAAGCACTTTGATATACCCTCATGTCAGTGAATATTTTCAAGATTGAGAGTCTTGCACGAGGCTCAGCCCCAGTTGTTTTGGATTCCAAACCTGCTCGCAGATATGTCTGTACAGTTGCTGACGTTCCTCCATATCTTGTTTCTTGAATTCAGGATGATTCTTAAATGACAGTCCAGTCTCTTTCCTGAAACTCTCGAATTTTGGATCGTTCTCGTAAGCTATCGGGTTCAGGGACGCGGCCAGTAGATTCCGCTTGGAATAGTGCTTCAACTTATCCTCGTATACCTTATCTCCGAAACTGGCGTTGAAATTCTTGGGTAACAAGAGCAATCCACCGAAGTGATTTCGCTGGCGACCAAAGTCATGGGAATTGCTGAACTCGTCTGTGTGTTGATCATACCTGTTCGCCCAAATATGTTCAACTTCAAATGGGTCTTTGCGCTTCCTGTTCACATATTCATCGAAACCGACTCCGTTACTGCATTTGCCTTCAATCCATGCGGTCATCCGGGCCAATAAGTATCGGATGTAGGATCTATTACGTCGCGTGAGCGCAAAGTTGTCAACTCCCTTAAACGAATCTTCAAGATTCGCAATCCGATCTGCGAGTATTTGTTGCAGGGTGCACAGATCCTTGTTCCGAATGTCCCGGGCCAAATTAAACACTGTGTAACTGATGGTTGAATATCCAAAGCTACGAAAATTGACAATCCGGCGTGCCACAAACACATCAAGGAAAGCTGCGACCATTCGGGTCTTTTCACGAAAGGTGTCTTGATCATCGTCTGGAGTTACGGCCGCCATGATGGGCAAATACTGCTGTGTGAGACCAATCGCAGTGTTGTAGTATACATGTTCCCATCCCTCCGTCAAACGATAACTCACCTTTATCAGATGAATGTATCGAAGGCTCATTTTATCAAAGTTATGATTGATGAACTTAGCGTAGTCACCGGAATTGCTAAGACCGATGGCATTTTGATTGTCTCTGACCCACTTATGAAATGCGGTTCCAATGATGTCAAAATCTTGAGGCTTTGCCCCCTTTTTCCTCTCACGAATCGTTTTCGCGTACTTTCCGCGTAGCCAATGTTTAAGAAAATCGGAATCAGCGTTCTTCATCTGATCACTCAGATTGATCAGTTCAGTAATTCGTTTCCGCCACAGTTTATTGGTGTCTTCGATTGTCCGGGGATCACCTATCTTGGAAAGTAGAAACCCCTTTAGCATGTCGGTATTAGAAAGACTAAGGCCGCGGTCATTCATCGTCTCAAACACTTCGAGAGCCATGTCCGGATCAGTTGTGATAATCTCGACCAGAAAAACCCGCCATATGAGCCAGTCGCGGAAGTGGAGAAGAGATGATCCTTTCAGTTCGTCTGGATAACACTCTACGATGGTATGGTAGCGATTCCAGATGTTACGGACGGATTCGGATTGATCGGTCGTATCAAATGGAGTTGTCTCATCCAGGATTGCTCGCATCACCTTTTCGCGTTCGTGAATATCAATATTGAATGTCTTCTTGCCGAATTGCGCCGAGAATACAAGGGGGGGCTGTTGATCTTCGTCCGGGTCAATCTTTTTCACCATATGGCCGAGGTGGATGAGCAGCAGTGTGAGCGTCGTGAGGCGCTGTTGCCCATCAACCAGATACCGGATATCCTCGTCTTGATTGGTGACAATTGGTCCCAGAAAATAGGGTCGATAGGAAGCAACTTTGCTACGCTCGTCATTCTCATGGTAGTCCTCAAGAAAACTCGTAGAGAGATCGTCGATCAATTCCTTCGCATTAACATCCTTCCATGCGTATTCACGCTGATAATAGCCTAGTCCATACTTGCGGCCATTCAATAACTGGTATACGGTGAGTGCCATCCCTTGAATGTTTCTCACATCAGCCGGACTATGATTGGACATGTGTTCGTTTCTTCTGTTATAGATTTTGAGGAAAATTGTATCCACGGGTCAAAAAACTATACCCTCTTTGCGATGTTAAGTTCAAGCGGTTCCGAACGCGCCATTTTGGGGGTTGATTTTCAGATTGATATAGTCCCACTTATGTCCAGATTCGGAAGCCATCTCAAGGTTGGCACACTGCCCATATATTGTTCAATCCTGTCGAAACGTATCCATACGAGAATCTGAATACCCAGACAAATTCAATCTGAATCTACAGTCCGACCAGATGAGCACCCTGGCGATACCAAGGGGGAAGTTCGGGTATGTATTTGATGATTTCCCGACATAACAGCATAAGTTCTGGATGTTGCGCCATCCATCTCCACGATCACTGTACGAGCGCCACTGTCATTCTGGATTAAGAGCAAAGCTTGATGGATTCGCTCCATTGCGCTTCAGGATAACCGTCTTATTAAGGGTTGGAATATCAAGCGTGAGCGACACTTCTGATGCAGACGGATTTTCTCGACTATCCACATGGGGGCATGTTCGCTGAATGATAAGTTCTCCGTTCCCCTTCCGCTAAGCCGTGAAACCTTCCCCGCAGGCCACACTGTATTGCATCTACCACGCTGCTTTTTCCTGATCCATCCGGCCCAGAGATCACAAAGTTTCTACGCTCTGTGTCTAGACAGTATGATTGTAATGCAGGAGAGCGAATACCCCGAAACTCAGAGACTGCGATCTCATCAATCTTGATCATGATCCCTCCGCTTGTCCGGTTCTCTCCAAAGCCCCCGACCAGATCCTCTGCTGCAGTGTTGTTTTCGGTCATTCGCAGGCTCTGCAGTTCTTCAACGGTCTCGCCGGGAATGCTTACAGACTTGCGAAGATCTGTCAGCAGGTCATTGAGGATTTTTAGGGGATGATTTCGGGCATGTATTGACATGGAGGCCATTCCAATGGAATCAGGGATGTTCCCGCTGACACTCCCTGAAATCCCCCTATTTCTATTCTCGTCGCGGATCGCTTTCACCACCTGATTACAAAACCCTGTAATACAAGAGCGCCCCGATACCGAAAGGTACCGGGGCGCTCCATTTGCTTTCTGAGTAGTTGGGACTACTCGGCAAGTCCTACTTCACCAGTGTCATGCGACCGGTCTTCACATACCTGCTCTCTGCTCCGGTTGCAATCATCCGGTACAGATAGGTGCCTGATGCAAGGTTTACCGCATTGATCTCAATGTTCCGGTTCGCACCTGCTTCAAACTCCTTCGCCGGCAGGGTCATCACTTCCCGGCCCAGCATGTCCACCACCTGCAATGTGACCTGTGCGGACTCTGGAAGATCAAACTGGATCCGTGTAGACGGATTGAACGGGTTCGGGTAGTTGCCATGAAGTGCAAACTCCGTTGGAAGCTCGGCAATATCATCCACTACACTGGTCACCGTCTGCGTGGAGATTCTATCTCCCCGGATATCTACGCCGAAGATCTCAAAGCCGATAGCCATCACATTCTTCGTTCCCGACAGGTTCAGGATCACCGTCTCCCCTTCATATCCGTTCAGCGATACTTCAAACACATCAATCTCCTCTTCACCCTGTGCAGATTTCACCTGAAGGTTGTGCAATCCAGGCTCAAGAGCCAGATAATTCGTGGCATCGCCAAACTTGATGTTGTTTGCCAACAGCTTCGTTGCCGCATGGTCCGAGGTCATATCCACCGTACGCACATCCACCTCCCCTAGATCCGCCGATCCATGTACCAGAATCGCATCCACCATATTGTCGGCCAGAGAGGTCATCCGGGTTTCCAGAATCTCAACCATGGGCGCCGTTGCTGCGCCGTGCGCAATCACGGCATAACTGCTCTCATGTGCAAGCGTGGGCAGATCAAACTTAATGGCCTGATCCGCAGGTGCGCCT
>JAJECV010000014.1 GCA_022821875.1 Rhodothermales bacterium | reverse complement strand
AAATATTCCAAATGTAATTGATCCCCCCTCCATTGGCAAGAAGATATAAGACACTATTTGCATTTAGTGTGGGATAATCATCTATTGATTCATAAATTGGAATGAGTTCGTTCGCTACTCCGAGGTATGGAGTGCCGTCATCGTACTTACCAAAACCTGCCCAAAAAATGGTAAAATAAGCTACGCTTCCTCTCCAACCTGTTTCTGATATCCATATCTGAATCAGATCCCTGACAAACGCATCCAGATCAATTTTTGGCTGCGCCTCAAGGCCCTGATCCACTACAGCATACAAGATGTATTCAATCTTCGTTAGTTCTCCTGAATCTATCGGACCATCGCTGTAGTCGTCAGGCAGAGTCATCAGCATTTGCATCCCCTCACTTGCAGTAGGTGCCCTCCACATATCGTTTTCAAAGATCATGCCTAACTTAGGGGCAGGGGATAAAGGCGTGTGTTGAGCAGCAGAAAGTCTCCCCGAAAGAACAGCGTATATGATAACACAAACAAGAACTGCTATACGCCTCCAGTTTAATAGAGAATTGGGTTCCATTTGTCTAGCCTTAATCTTATTCATAATATCACTGTTTAGCAACTTGACACAACACCGCTATGGTCTCCAGCCTCACGGATACTGTAAATCCATAGACCCTTGTATTGAAAAAAGGGAACGACGGATGTAGTTGGACGTGCGGCAGACAAACCAGCTGTGCTAAGCTTTTTTTTATATTCTCCCCACATCCCGATATCTGTAAGCTCCTTGCTAACCTCTGACTCGTTACCTGTTAACCGCTCCAATTTAGAGAAGAAATTGGATGTAGTTGTGCTCTTTAAACATTCATTGATTCCGGCCTGATGTTCTAGCTCGTGACGAAGAATTTGATTGCGCATATTCATCCATCCTGTCGAAGTATCGCATTCTTCATTGAGGTACCGGTAACTGACTTTTCTCACTGTAATGGCCCGTCCTTCTGGACAGGCTGCCTTTCCGGCATCGGTAAGCAATTTATAATAAAAGGCATATTTTGGCGCATCTGATCCAGAGGAGTAATCTACAGATATATAAAGTTCACCGCTGAATATTGGTGCATCCCGCACATAATGGCGACCAGTCCATGGTCCTGTCCCTCCACTTGGTTTAGGAGTAGTACTTAGTACTTGGTATAAACCGCCTTCATCTGGTTTTAATTTTGCATATCCTATTTCCGCATTCAATGGGGAAGGTAACTTCCAAGTTCTGTTGGTAACGCTGATAGCTGCCTTATCGCTCCAATTGGTGGTGGACACCGAAACCGTGACATCATCGGTCGCCGTTCCCTCCCATGATTTTCCCGTATGACTTGCTCCCAGACTGGATGTCCATTTAAATCTTAATTTCTCAAAGCCTTTAGGGTCGTTATCATTCTCCGGAAAAACCTTGCACTCTGCTACATCCCCCCGCACAACACTCTTGGGACAGAACAACGTGATTTTTATTTTCTTATCTTCTCTACCCCCACCACCACTTCCCCCACCGCCGCCCCCACCACATCCGATCACCACTGAAAAACATCTTGGGCCACCAGTATCGCCACCGGATCCTCCACCACCGCCAATCTGAATTGTGACACATGTAGTTGTAGAAGATTCTACCCAGTCGCATGACGGTTTTTTTTCGTCATCGCACTCTAATTCGTAGTCAACTGCGGTATAGCATATTGTCAGATCAAAGGTCATATCCTTCGCCAATCCATTGTACTGCCGAAGGGCCATTGTCACCTGTGTCGGTTCTTTACCCGGCTCGTATAAAAAAGCAACCGTGGATGCATATCCTATCGTATATTCGGCGACCAGTATCGGAGTATCCTGAAAATCGCCCATCAGCCACTGATCCACATAGTCCTTGAACCGAGTTACATCCAGACCGCGCCCTGCAAACTCAATTAAATGCATTGAACCTGGAACAATATCTCCATCTAAAGTCACATCCGCAACCAGCGTCCGCACCACCGGAATCTTCGTATCTTCAGGTCGAATATCCATTACATTTTTGCCGAGCAAAGTAGCAAAAAAATACCCTCCATTTCCGTTGTCCCATGTTTCCGCATTCTCCCAGTCTGGTGGATACTGGCGAACCATCTCGGCCAATGCCACCACAATCGTACTGTCATCCAATCCCCCTGATACATTACTGCTGTCATCCATGGCCTTGAAAATCCCCTTGCGGAACTTCAAAGGAGTGCTCTGTTCCTTCTCCAGGGCAGTCTGATAAAACTCTTGCACTACACGCACACGCTCAGCGACTGCCTCTGGAGATAAAGGCAAATCCACCTCTGGTGTGAAGGAACTATCACACCCCGCCGAGTAAAGCAAACTGCCGAAGATCAAGACCATCGTAATGGATCTATTTCTGGTCATCTGTGCCTCGCATCAGGATTTGATTTCCGCACAAGAAATTCTCTCGACTGACCAGCAACTTCTGTAATTCGCCACCGTGTAATCATAAAATTCCGGGAAATTGTTCCGTTTTAACACTTGACCGATGGAATTTACAAAATTTCAAGAAATCTTGTAAGCCTTTGCATCTTAGAGGCAAAGGCTTTGTTCGTGACCCCTGATTTATTGTATTCAAGAGACTTGAATGGGGCAAATAAGACAAAGTATTTGAGGATACCGAAACTTCGTAACTGCCCGATAAATAGGGATTAACCTTCTAGATTTGTTACGTTTTACTGTCCAGAATTCCCTCCCATAACTGATTCAGATGAGTTGCAGACGATGTGATAATATATCTACATTCATTTCCGCTGGATCACAAATTTCAACTTCTTTCGGCCTTTTTGTGAAAATCCGTGTCAGAATGATCATCGAAGATCATCCTGATACTTGATCTGCGCAAACAGCGTATCCAGTTTGCGGACTTCATCCTGAGAATTGTCAAGTAAAAACCGGATGCTCGGAACCGCCCGGATCTGATGGCGCACCCTCTGTGCCAAAAACTTTCGAATTGCAGCCGTCCGGCTCGCCAAAGTGTCAAAGGCCTCCTGCCTGTCCTCGGCAGAGTCATGCATGATGCTCAAGTCTACATAGACAATCGACAGATCACGCGTGACGCGAGTTCCGGTCACGGTCACCATGGACTGATCTGGAAATTCACGCGCAAGGATGTCCGCAATCTCACGGTGCATCAACTTCGCAACGCGTTGCGTTCGTACACTCATCCGATCTACGAAACGTCAAGGGTACGCTTGGTTTGAACCATCTCAAAGGCCTCAATCTGGTCGCCAATCTTGATGTCATTATAGTTCTCAACCCCAATCCCGCATTCATACCCCGAAAGCACCTCCCGCACATCCTCCTTGAAACGGCGCAGGGATGCAAGCCGCCCTTCGTAGATGACAACACTCTCCCGCAACACATGGACCGTATCACTCCGGCGAATACGCCCTTCGGAGATATAGCACCCTGCAACAGATCCGACCTTGGGTACCTTGAAAATTTCGCGCACCTCTGCGACCCCCGTGATCTTTTCTGTTTCTTCCGGGGTCAGGAGCCCTTCCAGTGCATCCCGCACATCCTCAATTGCATCATAGATGATGGAATAGGTGCGAATATCGATCTCTTCACGCTCAGCAGCCGCACGTGCTCCCGCAGTAGGACGAACCTGAAATCCAATAATGACTGCATCGGATGCCGAAGCCAACATGACATCACTTTCAGTGATTGCACCCACCCCCGAATGAATAATACTCACCGCAACCTCATCCGTGGAAATCTTATGCAGCGAATCACTGATCGCTTCGACCGACCCACCTACATCCGCCTTAATGATCAGGTTCAATTCGCTGAAATCCCCCAGCGCCATGCGGCGCCCGATATCTTCCAGACGCACGTGTTTGTACTGACGCATTTTTTGTTCACGCCAGATCTGCTGACGTTTTTGGGAAATATCACGTGCTTCTGACTCACTCTCTACACCGGCCAACTGATCTCCAACCGTGGGCTGCCCTGGAAGCCCTAGCACCAATGCAGGTTCACTAGGACTCGCAGACTGGATTCGATTATCCCACTCATCGAACATCGCACGGACTCGCCCGCCATAAACTCCGGCCACAAATGGATCGCCTACTTTAAGCGTTCCGTTCTGAACAAGAACTGTTGCAATATTACCACGTCCACGATCTAGCCGGCTTTCAATCACAATTCCCTGGGCACGCCGATAAGGGTTCCCCTTCAATTCCATAAGATCTGCTTCAAGAAGAACTTTCTCCAAAAGATCCTCGATCCCCTCCCCTGTCTTCGCAGATACAAATGCACACTGTACATTCCCGCCATACTGCTCAACCAGAACATTGTAGTCAGAGAGTTCTTTCATGACCCGCTGTACATCCGCCTGCTCCAGATCAATCTTGTTGATTGCAATAATGAGGGCAACTCCTGCTGCTTTTGCATGGTTGATGGCTTCAATCGTCTGTGGCATAACCGAATCATTGGCAGCAACGACAAGGATGACCACATCGGTTACTTTTGCACCGCGAGCCCGCATAGCGGTAAATGCCTCGTGGCCTGGCGTATCCAGGAACGTAACCAGCCGGTCCTCATCCAAGGTCACCTTATAAGCTCCGATATGCTGCGTGATACCCCCGGATTCTCCGGCAGCAACACTTGAATTACGAACATAATCAAGGAGTGATGTTTTCCCGTGGTCTACATGTCCCATCACCGTGACGACCGGTGCTCTTGGCATCAAATCTTCTGGATCATCTTCAACCACCTCAATATCATCTGCACCAAACTCGGTAATAAACTCAACCGTATACTCAAATTCATCTGCCACATAAGCGATTGTATCCGCATCCAATCGCTGATTGATAGATACCATCATCCCGGAACTGAGCAGCATACTGATGATCTCCGTGACCTGGATCCCCATCAGATCCGCCAGTTCCCCCGTAGAAATGAATTCGGTAACACGAATCTGGCGATCCTGTTCTTCCTGCTCCATCTGCACATTCAGGCGCTCTTCTGCACGTTGTTGGCGGCGTGCTCTGCGCCGGCGCTGGCGGACCCGTACATTGCCCTGATCCAGGGTACGGAGCGTCTCTTGGACGGACTGTCCGACCTCTTCCGAGTCAACCTTGGGCTTGCGTTTACGCTTGCGCTTTGTGGTTGTGGCTGTGGTCTTGGCGGGAGTCTGTTTTTCTTTCGTTTCCTGGGCCGGCTTCTTGGATGCCGCAACCTTTTTACGTTTGCGCTTGGCGCGACGTTTCGGGCCCGGCTCTGCACCACCTTCAACCGTGTTGAGATCAATCTTGCCCAGCACTTTGGTGCCTTGGAGCTTGTACCGGTCTGCCGAGATTACTTCATCTTCTTCCGTTTGTGCCGCGCCCTCGGATTCTTCGACATCAGCCGGAACAGTTTCTTCCGTCCCCTCGTCGATGGACTTCGTCTCGCCCTGAACGAGGACTTCTTCTTCCTGACTTGATGCTATTTCCGTGACCTCTGTTTCAGACTCTGCTGAGGGTTCCTCCTCCGCATCAGCGGTCACGGGTTCTGTGACAGGCTCCTCTGCTTCAGCCGGCTCAACGGTCAATTCTTTTTCGCTCACTTCCCGCTGCGATACCGTTTCTTCGGAACCTGCCTCCACCGGTAGGGGGATGTTGGTTTTCGTCTCTGGATCTGAAACTGCTTCGGTTTCAGGAAGGGGTTCTGCCTCTGGTTCCTCATCTGCCTCGGCAACCACCGTCTCATCCATGACCGTCTCTCTATCCGGCGGCGGCTTAATTTCTTCCTGCTCCAGAGCCGTCTCTGAAACTGACGGCGGCTCCACCTCCTCCTGATCCGCGGCAGGGGTCTCTGGAGTTGACGGCGGCCACACTTCCGCCTGATCCGCCGCAGTAGTCTCTGGAGTTGGCGGCGGCTCCGCTTCTTCGTGATCCACGGCCGTGGCCTCTGGAGTTGGCGGCAGCTCCACTTCCTCTTCAACTCTACTCGACTCTCGCTCACGCTTCGCCTCTATCCGATCTGCCTCACGCGCCTCACGAAGTTCCCGTACACGCGCACGCGTATCACGGTCCTCCGAAAAATGATCTACAAGATCAAGGTAGGCTTCTTCATCTACAATTGCTGCGTTGAGTCCATTCCCCTTCAATGCATCTGCATATCCGCGTTCGCTCAGATGGCTGACAATCGTATCAACCGTTAGATTCAGTTCTTTGGCCGCTTTATGCAACCGAACTTTTTTGAATTTTTTCTGTGTGGCAGTCGTTGCCATCTGGCTATCTCAATCGTTATATATGCGGATGCCGGATTCTAATACTCAAAATCTTCGTCTAGTTCCTGCACATCTTCATCATCAAACTCGGCTTTCATGGACTCCATGATGCGCTTTGCCACCTCAAGTTCTAAACCACTTCTACGAACCAGTTCATCTACCGAGAGCTGCAGGACTGCTTTCGCAGAATCACACCCAATCTCCCGAAGTTTCTCAATGATTTCCGGGCTGAACTCATCTGCAAATTCACCGATTTCAACATCTTCTTCATCCGCCGGGATCTCCCTGAAAATATCCAGCTCAATCCCGGTCATCCGTGATGCGAGCCGGATATTGATGCCACCTTTTCCAATGGCCTGACTCACTTCATCCGCCTTCACAACCACTTTGGCTTTGGGTGGGATCAGCGTCTCATTGATCACTACTGAGACCGGATTCGACGGGGAGAGTGCCCGCTTGATCAACAGGTACAGGTCATCCGTCCACTCCATAACATCAATATTCTCATTGCTGAGTTCGCGCACCACGGCGTGGATCCGATTCCCTTTGAGCCCTACGCAGGCCCCGACCGGGTCAATCCGGTCATCATGGGTAATGACCGCCACTTTTGCCCGATCCCCCGGCTCACGTTGAATCGCCTTGATCTCCACAATCCCTTCGTCAATCTCCGGCACCTCCAACTCAAACAGACGCTCCATTAATTGTGGGGCGGTACGGCTGATGATCACTTTCGGGTTACTCCCTGCATCTCTGCGCACCTCCTTCACAACAGCACGCAGCATATCCCCTTTCCGGTAACGGTCTCGCGGAATCTGCTCTTCCCGGGGCATCACCAGTTCAACCCGGTTGTGCAGGACCAGAATTTCCCGCCGCCGTATCTGATAGATCTCTCCGACCACCAGTTCCCCGATGAGATCCGAGTACTCCGCGTAGACATTCTCTTTCTCGATATCCCGGATACGATTGCGAAATGTATAGCGGGCCGTCTGTACTGCACGTCTGCCAAACTCGGCAATGGATATTTCTTCCGCAACATCATCCTCCACCTCAAAATCATCTTCGATTTTGATGGCATCCCGGAGTTCAATTTGCGTGACTGGATCCGACAGATCATAGTCTTCAACCACTTCCCGGATATGCAGGACCTGTATATCTCCGTGGTCTGGATTCAGAATGATTTCAAATGCCTCATCGGAGCCAAACCGTGTCCGGATCATGGCTCGGATGACATCCTCTACAATTAACTGTAGCGTATCCCGGTCTATATCTTTTTCCCGGGCAATTTCGGCAAATGACGAAACAAGATCTCTGCTATGCATCTCAATTAATTTCTGTTCTTACCAGGGTAGCTGCACTTTGGCCCATTGGATGTCATCGTGCAGGATTTTCACCGTTCCCTTTCCATTTTGAATCTGGATGGAGGCCTCCTGCACCGATAACAGTTCTCCACAAACCTCTGTGAATGCATCTTTGTGCTTACGGTAGTGAACTCGCAGGTTGCGTCCGATGTGTTTGCGATACTGCCGGGGCAGGCGCAGCGGACGGGTGGCATCCGGCGTGGATACATTCAAGGTGTAGCGCCCAGGCATGACATCTTCCACATCCAGCATAAATCCAATATCATGGCTTAATCCAGCCAGATCGTCAACGTTAAGGTCTTCATCACTTTCAACAAACACATTTACGGTGTGGGACCCTTTGCTCCCACGCACCGAAAACTCAACCAAAAAGATCGGGCCTTCTTCCAGCTCCCTTTCCACAAGGGACTGCACGCGCTCTTCAAGTTCAATCGTATCCATGTCTGTTGTATATTAAAAACGCCCGGTCTCGACGTGCGTGACGGGCGCAGTTCAACGTCTATATTAAACAAAAAAGGAGCCCGCAACCGAGCACCTCTCTGCCGTCGAGCGGTCACTGTCTGCAATGATTCACCGAATCCTGATCGCACACATTAACCGCTACAGGGACGCTTACCATCCATAAAGATCATTGTTCCGATTAGACCAGACTAGTGCGCCGCTCCGCCGTAACCTGCTCCGGATAGTCCAGTGTATAATGCAGTCCGCGGCTTTCTCTGCGCATCTGTGCGCTTCGAATAATCAGATAGGCGACCGCAATGAGGTTCCGCAGTTCGCAGAGCCTGCTGGAGATACGGGTGCGGTGATAAAATTCTTCTACTTCTTCATAAAGCAGCCGCGTCCGGCGCAGTGCACGGGCAAGCCGCAGATCCGAGCGCACAATCCCCACATAATTCCACATGGTCCGCTGTAGTTCTTCCCGGTTATGAGATATGAGCACCCACTCTCCCTGCTGCCCGGTACCGGAGTCGTTCCAGTCCGGCACCAACTCATTAAAGTCGCGCACTGCTGCGACTTGCGGGGCAATGTTGACGGCCCTCCGGCTAAAGACCATTGCTTCAAGTAGAGAGTTGCTCGCGAGCCGATTTGCCCCGTGCAGCCCTGTGTAGGCCACCTCCCCAATCGCCAGAAGCCCGGTAATGCTTGTTCTTGCCATCCCATCCGTCTGCACTCCGCCACATTGATAATGTGCTGCAGGGACCACTGGAATAGGTTCAGATGTCGGGTTGATACCTAGTCTCCGGCAGGTCTCCACGATGTGCGGGAACGCTTCTTCCGTTCTGGACTTTTCAAGGTGAGACACATCCAGATACACATGATCTTCACCGTGATGCTTGAGTTGGTTGTCAATGGCCCGGGCAACAATATCACGTGGAGCCAGCTCCGCCCGGGAATCATAGCGTTTCATAAATGCCTCTCCACTCTGATTCAGCAAAATACCGCCATGCCCCCTGACGGCTTCCGAAATCAGAAATGCATGCCCCTTGTGGAATTTTCCCTGATAGAGTGACGTTGGGTGAAACTGTACAAATTCCATATTCGCTACGCGTGCTTTTGCACGATAGGCCATGGCGACACCATCCCCCGTAGCAATGGATGGATTGGTCGTGTGCTGATAGACCGCACATGACCCTCCGGTCGCCAGCAGGGTCACGCGTGCCAGAAATGTATGCACGGTTTCGTCGCGTTCATCCAGCACATAGGCACCATAGCAATTGACATCCGGGCGCAGCCTTGTCACATGCTGCCCCAGGTGATGTTCGGTAATCAGGTCAACTGCATAGTGATAATCAAAGATCGTGATATTGGGATGTGCCTGTATTTTTTCCAGCAGGACACGCTCAATCTCCCGCCCGGTCCGATCTCTGGCATGGAGAATCCTTGGATGTGCATGTCCGGCTTCGCGAACCAGGTGCAGCTGCCCCTCCGCTTTGGTGAACGAGGCTCCCATATCAATCAGCGCCTGAATCTCACGGGGCCCTTCGGTGATCACATCTCTGACGATTTTTTCATCACAGAGTCCCGCACCGGCAACGAGAGTATCCTGAATATGGCTTTCAATGGAATCATTCCTGTCCCATACCCCTGCGATCCCGCCCTGAGCATAATTTGTATTGGACTCCGCCGTCTCTTTTTTAGTGATGATGGCCACCTTCCCCTGATCGGCAACCCCCAGAGAAAACCATAAGCCGGCAATACCGCTCCCCAGAACCAGATAATCATATTGGTGTCGACCTGCCATCGTTACTGCAGGAGGTATGCCTTAATAAACGCGTGCAGACTTCCGTCCATAACCGACTGTACATCGGCAATTTTGAGTTCAGTCCGGTGATCATTCACCATCGTGTACGGCTGAAATACATAGGATCGGATCTGGCTCCCGAAGTCAATCCGTTTCTTCTGGGCTTCGCGCTTGTTCTTCTCTTCTTCCTGGATTGCCTGCTCCAAACGATAGACACGGCTTTTCAGCATGGTCATTGCCCGCTCCCGGTTTTGCAGTTGGCTGCGCTCTTCCGTACATTCTGCGGCAACGCGAACCTGCTCCCCGTTCGAAAGTGCACCGGTCCAGATCAGACGTACCCCGGTATCCAGTTTGTTTACATTCTGCCCTCCTTTCCCGCCTGAACGAAAGGTTTGCAGTTCGACATCGGTATCCCGCAGTTCAATCTCTATTGTTTCATCAATCTCCGGATATACAAACACACTTGCGAACGACGTATGCCGGCGTGAATTGGAGTCAAACGGCGAGATGCGCACCAGCCGGTGCACACCGGACTCAGCTTTGAGGTATCCGTAGGCAAACTCGCCCTGAACGCTCAGTGAAGCGCTCTTAATGCCGGCCACATCTCCATCCTGATAGCCGAGAATCGCAACCTTGAAGCCCTGCCGCTCTGCATACCGTGTATACATTCGCAGCAGCATTTCGGCCCAGTCCTGACTCTCCGTCCCGCCGGCACCGGGATTAATGGTCAGGATTGCATTGCGCTGATCATCCTCCCCGGAAAGCATGCTCCGCAGTTCAAGCACTTCGATTGCCTGATGCAGTGCCTTGCAGCTTGCTTCAATATCGTCTGCCAAGTCTTCCGACTCTTCTTCGGCGAGTTCCACCAGCACGGAGACATCCTCTGCATGGGATGTGACGGTTTCATAGGCTTTGATCCATTCATTCTCCGACGCAATTGCCCGTTCATTTGCCTGTGCGGTTTCGGCATCATTCCAGTAATCCGGCTCAAGTCGTTTCTCATTCAGGGCATGAACCCGTTCGGTGCGTTTTGCAACGTCAAAGATAGCCTCCGAGCGCATGTGCACGCTCCAGTAGGTTTTCTATTTCGGGTCTGGAAATCATGAATCTAACTTATGCTACGGCTGGGGGATCTGGAAAAGTCTATCTGTGATGAAAATACAGACACCCCGCCTTATATGGGAATTTATGCACGATGTTCCCCATCTCTTCGTTTACTTTGTCTATGCCTCCAGTCAGTTCAATACTGTGTCAACCCACTCCCATCAGGGATTAGGTGATGTTTTGCAATAGATGACTCAAGAGATCATGGCTTGTGGAGATGCGATTCACAAGTTGGATGCCCCAGAAATACACCTTGCGTGAACCACGATGATCGCCTTCTTCCATGACCGGGAACGGGGATTTGTATACAGTACGGGGTTGATGCCTGCCGTCAGGAATGAGATCATGTGCCCACCATGGTATTGTTGCGACCGTCAACGGTCAAGATCACATCCTCCGTATCTACATCCACCGCGTCGAAAATCCATTCCTGTCCACTGATGGGCGGGGGCAGTCGCTTAAGAGCATCGGAAGTGAGTTTGGGGAGCAGGATTGCGGGATCTTCGTTGAATGTGTACTCGTCGGTCCGCGCCTTTATCTCTGACTCGGTCATCCGGGCTACGAGGTACCAATTAATTTTAGGAGTACGCTCCCGGTTGAGGGAGTAATTGGACACCAGCCAATTGTGCATGGAGGAGATTGGGATCACGTAATCGTTCTCCCGTCTGTCAAACACGCCTTTGTGCAGTGCTCGCTCAAAGATCTCCTCGGCCTTTCCCTCGCTGAATGACTGCAAAAGAGAATCCATGACCTTCTCCTTGCTAATGCGCTCCTCTGGCGGAACATCTGCGACGGCACTTGCAATACAACAGAGTTCACCGCTCTCGAATTGAGCCACCCGGGATTCATAAAACGCAATCCGTCCCTTCCGCCCTTTTGTCAGTACCATTTCGAGCCCCTCTCGGGTCAACTCCCCATCGGTCAACTTCAACTGCCTTAAAGCAGTCCACACATACGCCATGATATGCTGCGGCCACCCATGTGTCTGAGGAGCAATGGCCTCCACCCAATCCGCCGGATCACCTTTTACTCCCCCATCTTTCTTTAGCCAGGTTTCGATGAGCGCCCGTCTGGATCGTTCACTAAGCGGCTCTAGATTGATCTCGCATCCAGGATCAAATCTTGATATCCCTAGGGAATCGAAGGCTTCTGCCGTTGCGCCCAATCCGGCGGCGATCAGTACCACTGGACGATTTTTTATTTTGCCATTGTGGATCGCACTTACAAATTTCAATGCACTCTTGAACTGATCATGTCTGGAGCGGAGCATAATTGCCGCCATCGTCTGTGCCTCGTCCAGCAGGAGCAGCAACGGCTCCCGCCCCGACTCAATAATATCCAAGGTAGTTGGGAGATGGTGCTCAGATGTAGATTCCCCATGTAGAACCTGTATGCTCCCTCCAGTCGTCGTCTCTTGGCGTTTGGCGGGGAGGGGAAGTCTCAAAGCTTTGCTCAACTCTGCCGGATCAAAAAACTCGTCTGGAGCAATCTCTGCGGTCTGCCATCGCCGTCCCTCTGCTATGCGTGCACATTCGGCGAGCAGCGCGGTCTTACCCGCTCCGGGGGCTGCCTGAATCACAACGGTGGTCCCTGCCTTCGCTTTGACCGCCCGATCCATGAGTTTCTTGAAATTGTCCAGTATTTTCCCTCTCCCATGAAAATACTTGGCTTCTCCGCGCTCCAGCGTGGCGGTCGGCAAATCTGGTGTAAATGATTTTCGTGATTTACTCATCGGAGCAGATGCTGACGCGAACAGCATGGGAACTGATTCCAGGAATTGTTTGTTCCGCTGTGCATGACGACAATAACTTTATTCTTTGCAATCCCTTAAAAGTTTCAATCCCCATGTCGGGACATCGGCGACCGATAAATTTCAACGAATTATATATGATTTTCCCACTTTTGCATTCACCCTTCAATGTCCCTACATCAATAGATTCAATGTTGCATAAAGTCACACGTATCACGGTATGCCCCGGGTTTCCCCTGACCTCGCACAGATCCGACCGTGTGCACTAACACAATCGGGGCCTCACCTGGGTTTCAACACCGTGCATAACGGCATTTTTTTGCCGTAGGCGTTGTACCCCGTGAAATACACATACCCATCTAAGTGCATAGAAATGTGACAGGAACTCCCGACTTCCCCTTGGTCGGAACCTTCGATCCAGTATCTCCGCAGACTCTCTCCCTTGTTTGCCGCCTTCCTCACTACGATGCCCCGATCTGACTTCCCTATTCCGTACATCGCAGACTTTGGTGCCTTCCACCTTCCCTGCGCACCCCCAAAATACGATCCCAGTGTGAAATAGAGACATACCATGTCCAGATAAAGTACATCCATGGATTCATTAGACACCGTGGGCCCGTAATCCCCTCACCATAACGATGAATACATATTGCCTTCAATCAAAGCGAGAGTCTCGGCGACCCCGACAATAATTCTTTCGGTACTCAATAGCCCCGGCCACCTGTACCGCTGTCAACGCTTCACATCTGCCCCCACAAACAGATGCGCATGACTCGCGGAAATCGGCACTCGATTGCAGTTTTATAGTATAGGATATTCACCTGCCACCCTTTACCAGTTAGCCTGGCGCTCCGTCCAGTAATTTCTGAAACGCTTCTTCGAATTTGTCCCGAGTTTGTGCCTCTTCATTGAAAAAGGGTAGCCCGTATATACCATATTCATCCCCTTCGAAAATTGTTTTGAGTTCATATCCCCGCTGGATTTTTCTCAAAAAAGATTCTTTCCATTCGTCCGTTAACGCGAGATGCTTTCCTTTCGGCTCAATGAAGAGTTGAAGGATACTGCCAATTTCCTCATCTCTCTTTCGGAGAAACAGAATGAAATCAGGCTCAAACCCCTGCCCAGTCTTGAAGCAGAAAAGCTTTACCGCCTTTTCGTTCCGAAGAAGGTAGAACTCATCATATTGTTTCCGAAGCGAATCAGCTTTATCATACAAGTACCTGATGAAGAGTTTTTCTTGATCTGTTCCATAATTATTATCATATGCGTGCCAGTCCTCAGCAATTGGATTGATTAGATTCAATCCATTTACCTGGCTCTCCGACCAACTCCGCCCGGCTTCGCCTTCAATACGAATTTTCAATGTTCTGTCAGTGAAACATTCGCTAATTTTGCGGGCTGTGAATGCCTTCTTTCCAACATATTCCACATTTTCCCGCTTTATATTGATCATAATTTGGCGAAGGACATATTGCACGATTTTCAACATCTGACGGGCGGTCACACTATCAAGGTCATCAGGCATTCCCCGAACTGTAACCGTCACGCCTCCCAGATAGGCATCGGAACTTCGAAATTCGGACGCGCTAGTGAGATATGGGAAATATTCTTTGAGCTTGGCAAAGTGGAAAAATTCATTACTATCCATAGCGAAATCAAGGATACTCCTGTTAAACTCCGCAAGATTAAAGTCCTTTGCAATCGGGTCGCTACTGCTCTGACTCCTTTCCATTTGCTCGCTGCCAAAGGCAGATATCTCCGTCACGCGTCCCGTCATCAAAGCAGGATAAGTAAAGCGGTGACCAATCTCGTAAGCACTCAAACTGACCACATCTTTTCTCGGATTTTTGACTCGCTCGTTTCCCCATACATACCCAATTTTGTAGAACTGTGACTCCTTGAAACTCTCTTTCAGGCGCAGGTGCACGATGCAAGTATTTTCATCCTGCATTCCTATTTTTCTCAGAGCCTGCTTGATTTCAATAATGTATCTCGGGTTGTGCGAACAGTGATAATAAAGTTCCTCCAATATCCTCAATGAGTGCTTTACATCCCCGTCATATTTGCGCTTTTCAGGGATCAATTCCGGCTGATCTGGATCTGAAAATGGAAAATACCGGGCCCCTCGTCCGATCAGTTGAGCCTCGGACATAGTCGTCTTACCAATCTTATTCCCGCCGTCTCTGGTATCGTACAGGCGCACAATGTCAAACAAGTTCAGAACGTCCCATCCCTCGTCTAATTTGTTAACGGCAAAAATCACGCGGAGATCATTGGACTGATCCTCTAGATTGTTTAGATCAATCTGAAATTCTTCAAGATCCTTTGGCCTGTTTACATTGATAATCTTTCCGTCTCCAAAAGCCCCCTGCAATTCACGAGCAAACTCATCAATTCCCATTCCGCGCTCATCTATGATATATTGGAACGCCTGAGAAAGTGTCTCATCGTCCAATGACGATTCTCTAACTTCCTGAATGACATTGCCAGACAATTTCCTTACCATAGACACGAACAAAGACTCATTCTTCTTTGACTCAGCAATCGTTTTAGACTTCATCAAAATCACCGGCTTGCAATGAATTCGATGCGCCTCGGCTACCTTTTGTCGATACTGACTCAGTATCATCACCTGTATCATGCGGTCAAGTGGAGGCAAGTCCGCCTGCCTGAGTTCAATATCCTTTGAGTATCCGTCTTCCCTGAAATGCTTCAGTTGATAGTCAAAAATGATCTTGTCGTGGTATTTTTCTTTAATTGCTTGATGATTCAGGTCGGCGGTCGCAGTGAACTCCAGTAGGATGTTCCCTGGGTGCTGTTGGAATATACTAGTTACCGTACTCTCCCAACTGATTTTTTCCATGACCTCACCTTGGGTTAACTTTTTCTTTGTTTGAGCATTCAGGTGATGTGCCTCATCCGAAATCATCACCACCTTATAATCACGGAAGTCCTCAATCGTCACGGCATTTTCTCTCGGATCACGCATCCTTGTGTGTAATCCCTGAATGGTGGTGAAGTGAATGCTGATCGTTTCCTGATCTACAGCATCAAAGGTCTCCACAGACTGAATTGACACTGGCTTACCATCAATCCGTATGATCGGTTTGAATAGGTGTTTGGAGGAAGCTTGGTTGAGAAAGTTGTCCTTGGTTTTTTCAACGATCTGAGTAGAATTCACGAAGAACAGAAAATTTCGATAACCTCGCTTATAGAGATCAAGGATTAGTGCGGCCATCAACACCGTTTTCCCACTACCGGTCGCCATGTGAAACAACAGGTGCGGGTTGGATGATCTCCCCCTATACTTATCCATATAATGAAACCACCGACCTAAGGCTTCAATCTGATAAGGACGTAGTTTTATCCTTGCCGCAAGATTTTCAGTGACATCGGGAGGCATATCTCTGCTAGTAATATCCTGCTCAGATAATACGTCAAATGTATCACGGAGACTTGACTTCATTCTG
>JAJECV010000017.1 GCA_022821875.1 Rhodothermales bacterium | reverse complement strand
CGGATGGGAGGCCAAAACCTCCTTCACACGCGCAAGATCCGCACGGAAACAAGACAATATCGGTGGCTGAAAGGACTCCATACCACCAAGGTAAAAAACGTTTTTATCAATGTCAAGTGATCAAATAATGCAACAGGTAGGCCTAGGCCGCTTGTCTGGAGTCGCCTTTCCTACCCATCCTGCGAGCCGACTTCCGGTTTACGTATCGGGTGTTTTTTCGGGGGCTTCTTTTCCTCGGTGTATTCGGTTTTGGTTCGGGTTTCATCAGGATCGTACCGAAATCCGAGAATGTAAAAGATCTCCTCCAGTAACGGCGATAGATCCTGATCAATTTCGGTGACCATGCAGCGGTGTTTACTTTTGGGCAGACTTGTGGTGATCCGCCGCATCCGGTTGAGTTCCGTTCGAATTGTGTCCCAACTGTGATGATGCCCCGCCTGTTTGAGTTGGAAACGGATCAAATGGGAGATATGATACGCCAGAATGGTGAGGAACATGTGCGAATCAATCCGATCATTTTTGCGGTGATACAGAGGATGGAGTCCGAGGTCCGATTGCATGGCACGGAAGACACACTCAATCTCCGTGAGCCGCCAGTACATTCGTGTCACCTGTTCCATCGTCCAGTCAAGACGAGCGGTGCGGATCACATACCCACCGTATCCAGACATGCTGGATACCGAACATTTCAGTTGATGCACCACTTTCCGGGTAAAGGTCAGACTCTCCGCATACCGCTGTCCTTTTCGGTGACCCGGTTTGTCCGTGACCATTACCTCATACAAGTGAGATACATTCTTATGCTCTTCCTGTAAACGCCCAAGTTGGATGTATACTTTCTCCAGCTCTTTCAGGCATCCAGACATGGAGATGTCTTCGTGCAGATTCGTCAGTGCGGCTTCATATTTGGCACATTTCGTGTCTTGAATCTGCTCTTCGGTGTACTGCTTCGCTTCACTATGAACATAGACCCGCTGCTCCTTTGGGGCTTGCTGCTGCTCCAGTTGCGGTTCCGGTCCAGCTTCCTGCTCTTCTTGCTGATCTGGAAGCCGCCAAGCCTTGATTTTCTTCTTCCCGGCCGTGGTGAACTCGTGATCGGGGTCCCCGATGGGAACCGGCGGCGTTTTTGCCCGCTCTACACGGACATAATCCAGCCCCCGCTCCCGCAGATACGCCAGCTTCTCCTCGGTGGCAATCCCCGCATCCATGATCACCGTCGGCGCTCCGCCTTTTAACTCCTCCATGGCAGGTTTCAGTGCGGCTGGCATACTGGCATTGCCCGGCACAACCTTCACCCAACACGGGACCCCCGAGGCATTCAAGACCAGTACTAAGGTAACCAGCGGACAATCACGGCGCCGCTCCTTCCTGTGCCTCCGGTGCAAGAGTTCCCGATCTTCCTCACCATCATAAAACGTATTGGTCAATTCATAAAAAATGATCGTTTTGCCAAAGTTCAACAGATCCTGCGTGGATGTAAAGATGCGATCTATGATCTCCTGCCGATGCTTTGATAACCTGTCCAGAACACAGTACACCGTACTCAGATGGTATGCATTCATTCCAAGCAAGTCCAGAATACTGGATATTTCGATCATCCAGTAGCGCGTGGACTGGTCACTTCCAGGATGGATTAATCGCCCGGCAATCAGTGCACAGATCAGTTTAATATGAGTTTCCGAGAGATTCAGATCCCGAAGAATCTGCGGGAGCTCAACATGCTCCATGGCTTCCAATGCCATCCGCTCCCCCGCAACGGTTCGGGACTCCGTATGGCGGACTTCGTCGGTGAGGATCGTATCCCGGGAATCGGGCGGCTTCGCATAAACATCATAGTCCTTATCCTGAAGTTGTTGAACGATGTGATCCAACGCTTTCTGGAAAGCTTCGTCGTCCTCTTTGCAGGAGGGAATATCCTGCCCTTTGAGGCGGGAAACGACGCATTGGGTGAGTTCGCTCCAGTCCTCTTTGGGAATGGAGAAATCCTGTCCGAGATTTAGCAGGGTGGAGTGTCGGGGCGTACCGTCGACACGATGAGACTGGATGAGCGAAAAGCTTTGTCCTTTTCTGCCATCCACGGTGCTATAGGAGCGTGCACGAATGAACATGGGGGAGCCCAGAAATTTGTCAGATGGGAGAAGATACGCGGGGTGATCAACATGGATCAACACTTATGGCAGTCCATGGGGTTTTGTGCAAAAATTTACTGGACACATCTCCTGAGGGGATCAGCGCGGGGAAATTTCCTGACTGTCCACAAATCATTCGATCAAATGACAAAGGTGGGCAATGTACATCCTGTGCTGATAGAGACCATCACTCAACGATCCGAAACCAGCAGCGCCTCCAAAACACCGGAGTCCGCATGTTTCCAGTTCTTCTTTAATTTCGTGATCACCTCCGCATACAAATTCTCATCTTTCATCATTTTCGCGGCATGGATCAATCCAGCCAGAGATGATGACCGTCCAGGTGCCCTGCCTAAAGATGCCTGAAACGCCTTTGCCGCATCCACGCCATTCTTTGCCTTAAGACAGTATTCGCCCAGAAGTTCATACGTCGGCTTGGCGGGCATCGGGGGACCATAATCCAACGGCCTGTTTTCCTCAATCTCTGCCGCAGTTCTGAGCAGATGAACGGCTGCGTCCAGATCTCCCTCCAGTACCAACAAATCGGCCTTGAGCTGATGCTGCAATAACGTACCCACCTGCTCCGTATCCTCCAGTTCCATGAGCGCCATAAGTGACTGCCGGGCACTTTCTTCATCTCCGTCAGACAATGCCGATTTGCCTCGGATAAAATGAATGTTGGCCCTGCTGATCGGGGACATCCCTTCAAGATCAAAATCTCTATGCGCAAACGCTGAATCCCACTGCTTAGTCTCCGCAAGATAGGTCGCGGTCATCATCACCGTGTACCCTCTCGCCGACCTGATCTTCCCGCCCTCTTCCAGATCGCTGATCATGTCTTGCATTAAAGATTCCGCCTCGGTATAACGGCCCTGCTGCAAGTACGCATAGGCGAGCCAGTGCCTGGCGTGAAACGACCGCTCATTTACACTCAGTCCCTTTTTCTGTACACGCGCATCACTTGCGGCGTAGGAAGCTTCGTTCGCCGATGCCACCTCAGTCCACATCCCCATTGCTGTAAAAATGTGTGACGGCATATGCAGGGCATGCGTTGCTTCCGGCGCAATGTCCGCATACACACGGGCTGCACGCAGTCCAAGCGGTGCATGAATTGCATCATCATAGGCATGAATCAGATAGTGTGCTGCGCCTGGATGCTGCGGATTCCGGGCAAACACCTCCTCCGCAATCGCCGCAGCACGCATATACAACCTGAAATCCCGTCCATCATGCCCCAATCCCAGAATTGACAATGCATGCAGCGCCGCCGCATCCAGATCTTCCGGGTATCTGGCCGCCAGCTCCCCCATCTTCCTCTCATACACAAAATCCCGCATCTTCTTATCTCCTTTGCCGAAGTAAAGTGCTTCTATTGCAAGGAGGTAGCCTTTCTCACGTTCGGTGGGAGCTTTTTGCAGACGACCCTCTAGATCCGAGGCGAGTGCAAAAAGCACTCCACGACCATCCTCTGCATTCTGCCGCATCCAGATGGGATGATTATACGTCATGGCCTCCCCCCAATACGCCATTGCAAAATCAGGATCAATCCGGCGAGCCTCCGCAAATGCTTCTCTGGCATCTATATACTCAAAACTATGCAATAAAAGGAGGCCTCTCGAAAATTGCTCCTGCGCCTGCAATGAACCTGAATTTTCAAATGTTGTACTTCCCAGTCCAGTAACCTGAGCCGTCGGACGGGAGACAAAAAACAAGGATATAAATAGCGTTAGCGAATAACGAAAAAACATGTTCAATCGGTCAAACGGTAAACAATTTTGTGGGAATTATATCCATGAGTCACAACTCTCATGGTCTTTTTGGTGTTTCATCGCCCGTTGCCTATCATTGCAGGCTTGCGCTCCGCAATGACAGGTCTTACATAGGCTCCACAACCCGTTCGGCACAATTCGTGCCAGGACGCCATCCCCGACGCCCGGATATTTACGGACGCATTCGAGTCCGCATTCGCTTGGTACCCGCACGTCAGACATAGAAACTCGGACTGCTTTTGCCGATTCTTTGCGTTCACATAGGAACACTTGCTGCATGTCTGCGATGTATAATGTGGGGGTACCTTGATCACCACGCCTCGCTCCCGCAGGAACTGCTCCAGTATTGCCCATCCTGTTCCCAGTATTGAGCGGTTCAGTCCTGCTTTCTGTTTCACCTTCCTGCCCGGATTCTCCACCGTTCCTTTCGCGCTTGCG
>JAJECV010000137.1 GCA_022821875.1 Rhodothermales bacterium | reverse complement strand
GGACAGCAGTGTGGAGATATTCTTTGCCGATCCAATTCGATCCGCAAAAACCGAGTTAGATGCTGCGAGTTCGGCATAGACAAATGAACCGCCTCCCTCCCAGCCAACTTCCTTGGAAATACCCCCTTGTTCACCTTCAATGACTTTCTTCATACGGATCTTCGTCAGTTCCTGAATGTAATCCATCTGCTCAACGGCAATCCATTTACGCCCCATCTTGTGTGCAACAGCAGCAGTGGTTCCAGATCCCGCAAAAAAATCAAGAACAATATCATCTGGTTTTGTTGAAGCACGAATAATCAGTTCGGCAAAGCTTTCTGGCTTGGGATAGGCAAATTCTACCTCTCCAAACAGTTTGTTCCTCTCCTTTGTAGCTTTCTGGTTCATGTACCGGTTATCTGCACCCTCCAAACTTCCCAACAAGTTGTATTCGCTCCTTATCTCGCTTCTATACCGCTTGAATATGAATCCGCGCTGATTCTCACTATGCTCTTTTCGAAATACGATTTTTCCAGAATGAATGTAATCCTGCAATCTCCTTTCCGAAAATTGCCAATGGCGATTTTCGGGAGGGTAATCAATCCTGCCCGTGTATGGATTCTTAATTGGAAAATAGTAATCACCTGATCTGGCACTGGGATTATCGCTGGCCCAAGCGCCATTGGGATCATTGTCAGGATTCTTATAACTGTCAAATGTCTTTTTTCGCCCAATCAGAGAAATTTTGGACTTATCCTTTGCGTAGATAAGGGTATTTTCGTGCTGGATATTGAACCCCGTTTTGGCATCATTCGTAGTTGACTTTGTCTTTCGAATCAAGTCACCAACAAAATTCTCTCTACTAAATATACCATCCATCAGAACCTTGAGATATGCCTGTTCATTGTCATCAATATGGACAACAATCAGACCATCTTCGCTGAGAAAATCCCTTGCAACCTCAAGGCGATTCCGCATAAATGTAAGCCATGATGCATGTGAGAATCTATCGTTGTACAGAAATCCGTCATTGCCGGTATTGTAAGGTGGATCAATATAGATCAGTTTTACCTTCCGTGCGTAGCGGCACTTCAGTGAATAAAGTGCCAACAGGTTGTTGCCCTTGATCAGCAGATTGTCGTCTTCATGCACATCACCAACTGGTTGACGAATTACCCCCCCCCATTTTTTCTGGGACAGTACTCCAGCGTTCCCAACCCGTCAACACTTTTGGTTCAAATAGCCTGGTAATGTCGTCTGGTGAGAGTACAGTATTCCAGAATACCTCATCTCTTCCCCGATCCTCCTTGGTCATTCCCCCCTCTAATATGCAATCCTTGTAGGGCCATGTTATCACGACATCACGCGACTGGCTCAAATGACTTCCTTGGTCATCCGCCAAGCTAATTCGGTTTTTGAAAGCGGTATAACTATCTGGGAGGAACGTCTTATTTGAAATAAAATCCCTGAATTTAACCTTGTCGAAAATCAACGTTTCAGCAACTTCGACAAAAAAATGTGCCCTGATTGCTTCTGACCGCATCAGTAAACCCAGAAGACACGGATCCATATTTAAGGCAGCCTGAATTACCCTATTCCTCAGAATAACTCCCCCGTCTGCGGTGAAGTCCTGTTCAGACCTTAATAAGTCTGTCAGATCATCAAGAAGATTTTGCCGGTTCACAAGAAAGGCCCCGTGTCCCATGTTTACTCAGACTAATTTACTTAACCGGTGAGATTGATTTAATAACCCGCGGCCTCAACTGGTTCCACGCAGATACGAGGGACGGATTCATGGATGCGCCCAGCAGACCGCCGGCGATTCCGAGAATTGCTCCAATTAGCACCGTGATCACGGGAATGAATATGCCCGGAATATCCCCGAACATCGCACCCATGATAGTCATCAGCCGCAGGGTCGGCTCCGGTGCAACCAGAAATGCATGTGCAACCAGTACTGCCCAGCTCAGCCCCACCGCAATGCCGCCCGCAAGCCAGGCCCGGCATCTGCAGTACACCCCAAGAGCAATCCCCCCTCCAATACTCCATGCCCACCCGAAAAGCAAGTGCAGCGCCAGAGCAATCCCAAATCCTACAAGGATCCTGACCATTACGCATCCCTGCACTTCTGAACAAAACGGCCAATGCGGCGAACCGCCTCTCTGACCTTGTCATCTGCCGTTGCATAGGAGCAGCGTACGAACCCGGCCCCGCTGGGACCAAATGCATCCCCCGGCACCACCGCGACGGATTCTTCATGAATCAACTGCTCTGCGAACTCCTCTGAACTCAGCCCGGTAGACCGGATATCGGGGAAGCAGTAAAATGCCCCCTCCGGCTCAAAGGTGGGGAGCCCCGCTCCCCGAAGGCCGTCCACAATGACCCGCCTCCGGCCATCATAGGCCTGCCGCATCCGCTCCACTTCCAAGGCACAATTGCGTATTGCTGCCAGTGCGCCGTACTGGGCAGCGGTTGGAGCACTCATGATCATATACTGATGCACCTTGTACAGTCCCTCATAAATAGACTCCGGCGCAATCGTATACCCAAGCCGCCATCCGGTCATGGCATATGCCTTTGAAAATCCCCCCAGAATGATACTGCGCTCCCGCAATGAATCCACCGACCAGGCACTGGCATGTCCCGTCTGCTTCGCATCCCCATAGATGAGTTGATCATAGATCTCATCTGAAACTAAAACGAGATCGTGCGCTTCGGCAACAGTTGCAATCTGCTCAAGCGTTTCCCGCCTCAGGACGGCCCCTGTGGGGTTATTCGGATAGCCTATAAAGAGCATCCGGGTCCGGGGAGTGATCCGGCTGGCGATTGCCTCCGCCGTTACTTCAAAATTGGTTTCGGTGCTCGTCGGCACATAGACAACCTTGCCATGTGCAAACTGGGCCACCGGACCGTACGACACAAAGCACGGCTCCGGGATCAGTACTTCGTCCCCCGGGCTCAAAATCGACAGCATGGCCAATTGCATGGCTTCGCTGGCCCCAACGGTAATCAGAATTTGATCCGGCGCAACTTCATACCCGTAAAGCATATGCAGATGCTCTGCAATGGCCTCCCGTAATTCAACCAAGCCGGCATTGGATGTGTAGCCGGTCTTCCCTGCCGCCAGTGACGCAACCGCCGCATCTATGACCGGGCGGGGACTCACAAAATCCGGCTCACCAATCCCCAGTGAAATCACATCCTCCATAGAGGCTGCAATATCGAAGAATCGGCGGATCCCGCTTGGTGGGATCGACTGGATATGTGGGGCAAGTAATGACATGGTCAGACAAATTCGACTCCCTGTGCCAGAGGGAGATCTTTTCCATAATTAACTGTATTCGTTGCTCTGCGCATGTAATGCTTCCAGGCATCCGAACCACTTTCACGCCCACCGCCGGTTTCTTTCTCGCCCCCGAAAGCACCGCCAATCTCCGCCCCGCTTGTACCAATATTGACGTTCGCAATCCCGCAGTCACTCCCGGCAGGCCCACAAAAGATCTCTGCCTCTACTGCACTGTCCGTGAAGATGGCACTGGAGAGTCCCTGCGGTACATTATTCTGGATCCGGATGGCTTCCTCCAACTCATCATATTCGTGCACATAGCAGATCGGTGCAAACGTTTCTGTCTGTACAATCGGTGCTTCAGAAGAAATTTCTACGAGTGCAGGCCGCACATAGGCACCGCCTGAGGGCACCCCCGCCGTAACACGTCCACCTCCATGAACCTGGCCACCTTGCGTGGCCGCCAAACTCAGCGCCTTCTCCATTGCCTTCGCAGCATCCCCATCAATCAGCGGCCCGACCAGCACATCGCCTTCACGCGGATCCCCAATCCGTATGGACCCCCAGGTGCGCAGAAGTCTGAACACGAGTTCCTCCCTCACACTGCTGTGAACAATCAAACGGCGCAGCGTCGTACACCGCTGGCCTGCGGTTCCAACCGCAGCAAACGTGATCGCTTTCACGGCCAGATCAAGATTCGCACTGGGAGCAATGATCAACGCATTATTCCCTCCGAGTTCCAGTAATGAGCGCCCCAGCCGTCTGGCCACACGCTGACCAACGGCTCTGCCCATTGCAATAGAACCGGTTGCCGAAATCAACGGCAAATAGGTGGAGTCCACGAGTGCCTCCCCTGCATCACGCCCCCCGTTGACCACGACACTGAGCGCATCTGGCGCATCCGAAAAATCTTGGGCAACCTTCATCAGAAGGTTATGGCATGCCAGTGCGCTAAGCGGTGTCTTCTCGGAGGGTTTCCAGACGACCGGATCCCCGCAGACCAGTGCTAAGGCCACATTCCATGACCAGACTGCTACCGGAAAATTGAAAGCCGAGATCACCCCAATCGCCCCCAAAGGGTGCCACTGTTCCATCAAGCGGTGCTGCGGACGTTCACTTTGGATCGTAAGTCCATAGAGCTGGCGGCTCAGCCCGGTAGCGAAGTCACACACATCAATCATCTCCTGCACCTCTCCCTCGGCTTCGGATTGAATCTTGCCTGCCTCCAGAGTCACCAGTGATCCCAGCATCTCTTTGTGTTCCCGCAATGCCTGCCCAAATTGGCGTACCAGTTCTCCACGACGAGGAGCAGGGACAGTCCGCCAGGAAAGAAACGCATTATGCGCTGCCTTACAGCCGTGAGTAATCTCTACGGCGGCTGCCGAGCCGACATGCTGAATCAGACTGCCGTCTATCGGACTATAGACAGCAATGCGTGGCCCCTGACCGGGCCTTGCGGATGCACCAATACTGATCCCTGCACCCGATATTCCAAGTGAATTAAGAATGTTGCGTACACTCATCTTAGTATACAGTTTCAGTTTACAGAAAAGTCAACGATGAATCCAGCCGATCCGCCTCAAAAGCAGTAGCGAACCGAAAGGATCCCTCTTTTCTCGAACAGTGGACAGATTGGAACCAAATATTCTCTGGATGAACTCTGGATCGTTTTAAGCTTCGGCGTTCGGTGTTTTCTCATCAGTGACTTCTGCCTCGGCAGATTCCGCATCAACCGCCTCTACCACTGGTTCCTCCGTTCCTGAAGGTTCCGCCTCCGTTGCCGCTGGCGCTTCCGCCTCGGCAGGTTCCGCATCAGCAACTTCTGGTTCCTCCGTTCCTGAAGGTTTCGCCTCCATTGCCGCCTCGGCAGGTTCCGCATTAGCAGCTTCTGATTCCTCCGTTCCTGAAGATTCCGCCTCCGTTGCCGCCTCGACAGGTTCTGGTTCCTCCGCTCCTGAAGATTCTGCATCAACAGCTTCTGCTTCTGGAATTTCGGCATCGGCAGGTTCCGTATCCGTTGCCTCTACCACTGGCTCCTCCGCTCCAGAAGGTTCCGCCTCCGTTGCCGCTGGCGCTTCGACCTCGGCAGGTTCCACATCCGCAGCCTCTGCTACCGGTGCCTCCGCGCCTGAAGGCTTGGATCCGGCGGCTTCGGCCTCTGAAGCCTTCGTATCGCCTGCCTCTGCAACTTTGACATCGGAGGTTTCTGTATCGGAGGTTTCTGTATCGCCAGCTTCCGCTTTCTTAGCCTTTGTTTTTTTGGCTTTCTTTCGGGATGCTTTTTCCCCCTGCTGTAATTCCCCCTTCAATGACTCCAGTCCGCTGAGCTCACCAATCGTGGTGGGCCCGCTCGCAACCTGCTCACGCTTTGCGTGCTGGCGAACCGCTTTCTCCTCTGCTCGACGCTCCGCACGCTTGGCACTCTCCTCTTTCTGACGCTCCTTGACCTTCTCCTGACGTGTCCTGGCCGTCTCGCTCATCACAATTTCTTTCTGATTCACATCTAATCGAATCACCCGAAGATCCAGTTCATCTCCCTCGTGATAAGGCGGAAATCCCCCGCTTTCGTGCTTGTTCTTGAGTTCATTTCCAGGCACAAATGCCTCAACCTCAAGCGGCAGTTCCACCGTCAGCCCCTTCCGGTCAATCCGTACGACCTTCGCTTTATGATCCGTCCCTGTCTCATAAACCGTTGAGAGATTGGTCCATGGATTCGTCTCAATCTGCTTATGCCCGAGGGCAATCCGCTGACGCTTCTCATCAACATCCAGAACAACCACCGAAAGTTCCTGCCTTTTCTTGATTAATTCACTGGGATGGCGAATCGTTTTTGTCCAGGATAGATCGGAGACATGGACCAACCCGTCAATCCCCGGCTCAATCTCAACGAAAGCACCAAAGTGGGTAATGTTGCGCACTTTGCCGCGAAGCACGGTTCCAGGAGGATAGCGCGTTGCAATTCCCTCCCAGGGATTGGCCTCGAACTGCTTCATCCCAAGCGAGATCTTCTTCACATTATCATCAATGCTCATGACCGAGACTTTTACGATCTGCCCCAAAGAGACCCGCTGCGATGGATGGCGGATATGTCCAGTCCAACTCATCTCCGATACATGCACAAGTCCCTCAATTCCCTGCTCCAACTCAAGGAATGCCCCATAGTCCGTAATGGAGACCACCTTGCCCTCAACCACATCCCCTTCCTTGTAACGCTCCTTGATATTGTCCCAGGGATGGGGCTGCAGCTGCTTCAGCCCCAGTGAAATACGCTGACGCTCTCTGTCATATTCGAGCACCACCACTTTCAATTCCTCATCCAGTGAGACGACCTCCGTTGGATGCGAAACACGCCCCCAGGTGAGGTCGGTGATGTGAAGCAAACCATCCACCCCGCCTAGATCAACAAATACCCCAAAGTCTGTGATATTCTTGGCAACTCCTTCCAGAACCTGCCCGGTCTCCATGGTGGATAGGATGCTCTCCCGCTGCGAGGCAAGCTCACGCTCAATCAATGCCTTATGGGAAACAACGACATTCTCATTCTCGGCATTGATCTTGACGATCTTGAATTCCATCTTACGGTCTATGTAGGAATCAAAATCTCTCACAGGACGCATATCTATCTGTGATCCGGGTAGAAACGCCTCCAGTCCATCAAGCAGATCCACGAGCATTCCACCTTTGATACGCCGGGTGATCGTCCCCTCCAGCACCGTTCCGTCTCTGAACGAATCCTCAACCTTCTCCCAGCGCCGAACTTGTTCTGCCCGTTCCTTGCTCAGAACAAGCTGCCCGTGATAATTTTCAATTCGCTCAAGATAAACCTCCACCTCATCGCCAATACTCAGTTCGCCTGAAAATTCATTCTTGGGAATTACGCCATCACTCTTGAAGCCGATGTCAATGACAACATCTTTATCACTGATTGCGATAATCCGCCCCGTCACGATTTCATCTTTGGAGACCCTGCTGAGTGAACTATCAATCAGTTTGATGAGCTCTTCGGCTTCCAGTTGTTCTTCTTCGGTCGCTTCCATCTGTGCGTCCAGACTGGATAACGGAACGACTTCCCCAAGAATTTCACCGGTGTACCCTACCCTGAGCGGCTGATCATCAATATCTTCCGGGGTGGGCGACGCATCCTCCTGAGACATGTCCACAGATTCTGGGGGCTCCGCCTCATCGGATGCCGTATCTGAGGGATCGGAAGACTCCGCCTCTGCAACCTCGGCCGTATCTGAGGACACTACGACAGATTCTTCCAGTGTCTCGGAACTTGACTCCTCCACAGACTCCGCTGCATCTGAAGGTGCCCCGGCCATGTCACCTGATGTTTCCTGGGCGACCGCCGCTGGTTCATCTGCAGACTCCACCGCATCTGAAGATGCCCCGACCGGGTCCCCCGATGTTTCCCGGGCGACCGCTGGTTCGTCCGCAGGCTCCGTTATATCTGAAGGTTCTCCGGCGGACTCTTTCGGTGTTTCCTGAACGACCACCTCCGATACATCCGCCTCCTCTGACGGTGCCTCAATGGATTTGTCCAGTGTTTTCGTGGCTGGTGCCGTGTGTGAAGTCTCTCTGGCGGATTCTTCCAATGTTTCTGGAACAGCCGCCGCTATCTCCGCACGATCTGAAGAAGCTTCGGCGGACGCTGCGACAGCAGCCTCCCTGAATGTAGTTTCAGAGACTTCCGGCGATGCATCAATTCCATTCTCTTCCACCTTTGATTCCGGACTTTCCGCCTCAGCGGAGCCCGCTGCAATTGTTTGTTTTTCTTCTGACATAGAAATTTAACCCGATGGCAGGCAGGATGCGCTTCCTTCACATCAGCATCAGGCAAGAGTTTTTAGTTTTAAGTGGACACTGCATGCAGGAAGTTGCAATGCAAATTGCATACACGCGTGCCATACAAACGACCTTATACGATCCCAAAATATTTATGGTTCCGCCATGTACCTGAGCACGAGGCCTGCCTGCTGATCCGGGGTCAGATGGTCCGTATTGATCTCAATGGCATCCAGTGCTTTTCTCAGGGGGGCAATCGCACGATTGGAATCCTGACGGTCCCGCTCAATAATCGCATCACGCACCTCCTTGAAGGAGATCGGATCACCGGTCTGGGAGAACTCATCCAGACGGCGCTGCGCCCGCACCTCGGCAGAGGCCGTGACAAAGAATTTCAGTGCCGCATCCGGAAATACCACCGTCCCCATGTCCCGCCCCACAGCAATTACTCCGGGATTCTCGCCAAAGCGGTTGCCGAATCCATGCTGCAGTTGAAGTAGAAAATTCCGTACATTCCGCAATGTCGCAACCCGGCTGGACATTTCGGTGATCCGGGCCGTATGAAGCCGTGACGATACGTCCTCCCGGTCAACATAAATCTTCATACAGGATTGAATATAACTGACATCCAGCTGCATCGCTGGTAGATAGGCCGCCGCCCCGACCTCGGTACTTTCTATATTGTGCTGCAGGAACCCAAACGCAACGGCCCGATACATCAGACCGGAATCCATCAATACGAATCCTGAAATTTCAGCAACCTGACGCGCCATGGTGCTCTTACCCGACGCGGCCGTACCGTCAATTGCTATAATCACGTCAACTTGAGATGCGAAAACTTCGTCATGAAGAAATTGACCGGCCATCCGCCGATCAGGTCCGGCTGCTGCCCCGCCACCCGGTGACCGTTATTCTGGACAATATACGATCCGTTCACAATGTAGGGTCCATCTTTCGCAGTTCAGACGGTGCACTCATCGAACGTATCTTCCTCACGGGAATTACAGCAACCCCGGAAAATCCCCAAATGCACAAAACTGCACTCGGTGCACAGGATACGGTGCCCTGGAGTTACAAACCCAGTGCAGCGGCGGCCATTGCGCACCTGCGCAGTCTGAACTATACCATTGCGGTCCTGGAACTTACCAACGCTTCTATACCGGTTTCTGCACTTCCAAGGGAGCATTTCCCGCTCTGCCTCGTTATCGGGAATGAACTCTCCGGCGTAGATCAACATCTGATCGATCAGGCAGACTATGCTCTAGAGATCCCGCAATATGGTGCAAAGCAGTCCTTAAATGTGGCCGTTGCCTGTGGCATTGCCATCTTTGACCTCATTAAAATCCTGCGAAACGGGTAATCATCCCTGATTCATGGGACAGACGCTGAACTTACCGGATTACTTCCCTGCCGTACTCGACCAACAATGGCAGGACCTGATGCCGAATGATCTGTTCTGGCAACCGATTGAGGGATGTACGATCCAGCCCTATTACCGGCGGGGCAAGCTGCAACCCGCCCCCGTATTTGAGCATCGTGACTGGCTTATCCGTACTGATATTGAACTGGAAGATGCGGATGCGGCCATAGATGCCGGTGCGGAGGCACTGGGATTCATGCTGCGGGAACCATCCCCGATTCCGGCTGAATTGCCCCTTGGTCGAATCCCCATATTTTTTTACGGTGAAGCAATAGATGCCGGATTCCTCCAGTCTCTTTGCGCAGGGGCGGCTCGCAATGGATACCAGCCCGCGCAGCTTCGCGGCGCAGTCATTCTCTCTGAACCACAATCAAGTCAGGCAAATTTGCAGGCCGCCCGAGGGACAGGATTATGGACCGAGTGCATTGACCTGGAGACATGGCATGACCAAGGCGCAACACATGTACAGGAAATGGCCTGTGCCCTAGGACAATTATCCGATCTGATGACCGATCTTGCCCCCCGGTGCAGTGCAGAACATATCTACTTTCGTGTTCCGGTGGGAGAGCGCTACCTGTTGGATATTGCCCGCCTGCGGGCCCTGCGCCTGTGTGCAAGGCAGGTGCTTCATGCTTATTCTGTAAAGGGGCCGGATATTCCTATTGTGGGCGTTCCAAGCCGTCGCTATGAATCTGTACTGGACCCGGACACACATCTGGTGCGCCAGACCCTTCAGTATACGGCGGCGATTCTCGGGGGCTGTAATGTGGTGGTTTCCTCCGGGATCGGACGGAGTCTGCATATGCAGCACCTACTGCGTTACGAAGGGAAGCTCAACGCGGTCGCAGATGCGACCGCAGGATCCTGGATGATTGAGCATCTCACGAATGCATTCGGACAGGCGGCCTGGGAACTCTTTCAAAGGATTGAAACAGAAGGAGGACTCCAAAAAACAACCCCCTGGATCACGAAACAAATCCAGGACGCAGACACACATCGAAAAAGCGCCGTCTACTCAGGAAACGAGAAGGTCGTGGGGATCAATACCTATCTCTCTGATCAGATCAGACCGGCCGCCCCGCAGCCGCAAAGTATTGCCGCATCACTTGAGAAGATCCGTCTCCGCGCAAATAAGACAGGATCCCATGCCCGTGTTGTCGTTCAGGGAGGGGGCAACCATCCATGGCTTCAACATCTTCTGGATCTGTGTGCATGTACGATCCACACGGAGGCCGCCGATCTGACGGTGACCAAGACCATGGACGGATTCCTGGTTCGGAACCTGCAGGGGCAGGAGATCCGCCTTACGGCCGGAGAATCTCTTCCGCTTGCGGCCGACCGCCTCCTGAAACTGTTGGAGACGTATGCGCCCTGATTTTCCGTCCATCCCCTTCCAGCGATTGAAGGCGGTCCCTGCGCCCGATACCAGAGAGCCGGGAATCCCGTACAGTGCCGAGAATCCCGATACCCTGGAGCATCTGGATTATGCCGCCGGTATCCCCCCGTTCCTGCGCGGACCCTATGCATCCATGTACACGGTACGCCCCTGGACGATCCGGCAATATGCCGGATTCTCCACAGCAGAGAAGTCTAATCGGTTTTATAGACAGGCGCTGGCCGCCGGGCAACGCGGACTCTCGGTCGCATTTGATCTGCCGACCCATCGGGGCTACGACTCCGACCATCCCCTTGTCCGCGGCGATGTGGGACAGGCAGGGGTTGCAATTGACAGTGTTGAAGACATGCATGTCCTGTTTGCCAATATTCCGCTCACGAACATAAGCGTATCCATGACCATGAATGGGGCAGTCCTGCCCATCATGGCATTCTTCATCGTGGCGGCAGAAGAACTCGGGGTATCGCCCCATCAGCTTAGCGGTACGATTCAGAATGACATTCTGAAGGAATTCATGGTACGCAATACCTATATCTATCCACCCGCACCGTCCATGCGCATTACCGGGGATATTATACAATGGTGCGCCCGCAAGATGCCCCGCTTTAATCCGGTATCCGTCAGTGGATATCACATGCATGAAGCCGGCGCACCTGCGGACCTGGAGCTCGCCTATACACTTGCCAACGGACTTGAATATGTACGCACCGGCCTGAAACGCGGTCTGGAGATTGATGCCTTCGCCCCCCGCCTCTCCTTTTTCTTCGGGATTGGCATGGATCATTATACGGAGATTGCCAAACTCCGGGCGGCCCGCCTGCTCTGGGCCAGGCTGATCAAACCCTTCAATCCCAGAAACCCAAAGTCCATGGCCTTGCGCATGCACTGCCAAACCTCCGGCTACAGCCTTACTGCACAGGATCCCCGCAATAATGTGGCCCGCACTACACTTGAAGCCCTCTCTGCAGTTTGTGGCCAAACGCAATCCCTCCACACGAATGCGCTCGACGAAGCCCTGGCCCTCCCCTCCGCACACGCGGCCCGGATTGCCCGCAATACCCAACTGATCCTGCGGGAGGAATCCAGGCTCACCCGTGCAATTGACCCCTGGGGAGGTTCCTATCTGATCGAGGAACTGACCCATACGCTCCTGCATCAGGCGTGGGAGTCTATTCAGGAGATTGAGTCCATGGGAGGCATGACCAAGGCCATTACAACCGGCTTTCCGAAGATGCGAATTGAAGAAGCCGCTGCCGTAAAGCAGGCACACATCGATCAGGGAGACGAAATTATTGTCGGTGTGAACGCCTTTCGATCCGGGACAGACAGCACGGTTCCGCTCCTGAGAGTCGACAACACGGAAGTCCTCGCCAATCAGTCCCGCCGTCTGGCCGAATTACAAAGATCCAGAGACATAAACGAGGTGCGCAAATCTCTGGGTAGACTAAAAAACGTTGCATCCCGAAAGAGTTTAAATTTACTGGCTGCTGCGATAGATGCGGCCCGTATGCGTGCGACACTGGGCGAGATATCCAGTGCCGTTGAAGCTGTATTTGGCCGCCATACCGCCCGCAGCGAAACCGTAACCGGCATTTATTCTGCTGTGATGGAAGACGACAAAACAACCGTGGAAGCCCGGCGGCTTGCGAATCAGTTTGCCGGCCGTCTGGGACGCCGCCCACGGATCCTGGTGGCCAAACTCGGGCTGGATGGACACGACCGGGGGGCACGCGTCATTGCCACCGCATTTGCCGACCTGGGGTTTGATGTGGATGTGGGACCGCTCTTCCAGTCCCCGCAGGAGGTCGCCCGTCAGGCGATTGAGAATGATGTGCACATTACAGGCATCTCCAGTCTTGCAGGTGCTCACCGGACCCTCGTCCCAGAGTTCATGAAGATTCTGCAGAAGTATCGGCGGACCGACATTGAGGTCGTTGTCGGGGGAATCATCCCGGCAGAGGACTACCCCCTGCTCCATCAGTCGGGGGTCTGTGCAATTTTTGGGCCCGGTACGGTGATTGCAGAAGCCGCCGTGACCATTCTAAACCGTCTCCTGGATCGTAATGCCCGCAGTTGATCCGACAGAATCCCTGGCAGAGGGAATCCTGACCGGGGAGCGTATGCGACTTAGTCAGGGGATTACGCTCATAGAAAGCACCCTGGAATCGGACAGGGAAGCCGCACAGCGGCTTCTTCGCCGCCTCCTTCCCAATACGGGCCGTGCACTCCGCGTTGCAGTCACCGGGGCTCCGGGAGTCGGAAAAAGCACGTTCATTGAAGCACTTGGAGGGCAGCTGGTTGCATCAGGAAACCGGGTTGCGGTTCTGACCATTGATCCATCAAGCCCGCAAACCGGTGGAAGTATCCTGGGAGATAAGACACGGATGCCGCAACTGGCCAAACACCCAAATTCGTTTATTCGCCCCTCCCCGTCAGGAAGTATCGCAGGCGGCCTGTCCCATGCAACACGCAATGCCATCCTTCTTTGTGATGCCGCGGGATACAATCCGATCCTAGTAGAGACGGTCGGCACCGGTCAGGGAGAGTATGCCGCGCGGCAGATGGTGGATCTGATCCTTTTACTGGTACTGGCACATGCCGGTGACGAGTTACAGGGAATCAAGCGCGGTATTTTGGAGACCGCGGACCTCATTGCGGTCTCCAAGGCAGATGGCCCCCTGCAGGAAAAGGCATCCCTTACCGCCAAAACCTACCGGCGTGCACTCGCCCTTTCCCCGAACCGCCTCGGTAGTCCTAAAGTCATGATCACCAGTGCACTGGAACATACCGGCATTGCAGATATCTGGGAGACCATCCGGGAACTGGAGCGCACCGCAAAACAAAATGGGCAGTTTGATCAGCAGCGTCAGAAGCAGATCCGGCTGGCGATCTTTGAAACGGCCAAAGAACTCCTTCTGAAGGATTTTGGGAAATCTGAAAACCTGGATCCTGACCTGCAGGAACTTCAAAAACAAGTCATTCAGGGGGAGTGTACAGTTCATGAAGCAGCCCGCATGTTACTTCGTTCGTATTTTTAGGGACTCTATCTTGAATGGTTTCGCAGATGTTCTTCTCAGGCGGATTCGCATCAAACATGTCCAGCGCTGTCTTCCATGGCGGTTGCCTGAGCAAAAAATGCAGGATGGATGGGATCCAATTCGGGCAACATACTGTACTAGTTATGGCCGTTAGACGAAGGATGTCTATATATCCGAGGGCAGGTTCATGAAAATTTCGCCCGACCATCACGCCAATTGGAAAAATCGCACCCTGTTCCACGGGGACAACCTGCGCTTTCTCCGCGCAATGAACAGTAAAAGTGTTGACCTGATTGCGACCGATCCCCCCTTCAATAAGGGGCGTGATTTTCACGCAACCCCGGAAAGCCTAGCCGCCGGGGCAAAGTTTCAGGACCGGTGGAAGTGGGAGAAAGATGTCCATGAAGAATGGGTTGACCAGCTCAAGGATGACTATCCCCAATTAATGGAGGTGATTGAGTCCGCCCGGTATGCACACTCTGAAGGCATGGGCGCATACCTCTGCTTCATGGCTGTGCGGCTGCTTGAAATGCGAAGGATCCTTAAGTCCACGGGCAGCATCTATCTCCACTGCGATCCCACTGCCAGTCATTACCTGAAAGCCGCCATGGATGCCATCTTCGGATCGGAAAACTTCAAGAATGATATCACCTGGCACCGGGCGAGAGGAAAAGGATTGAATCCAACGAAGTACCTCAGTAACTGCGATAATATACTGTATTACGTTTGTGGAAAGAATTCCACATGGAATCAGCAATATCAACCGTTTGACGAGGACTACGGGAAAGACTGGAAGCGTGACGAGTTCGGCCCGTGGCAATCAGAAAATCTTACCGGTGGAAAGGCAGGCGGCCCGTCCGCGTATCTTCCTTTTAAGGGAGTATTACCTGCCCCGGGAAGAGCGTGGGCCCCACCGGTACGCACAAAATTTCCGCAGGAACTGCAAAGTCGGCTACCGGATCATTACGAAGAGCTCAATCCCCTTGAAAAATGTGAGGCACTGGATGAAGCAGGACTGATCTACTGGCCCCAAAAAGCAGGCGGCAAACCGCGCTACAAGAAATATCTTTCAACGCTGAAGGGGCATTATATGAGTGATCTGTTTGGGGATATTTTGCCGATTCAGGCGCATGCAAACGAACGTACCGGTTATCCGACACAGAAACCACTGGAGCTTTATGAACGCCTGATCTGGGCCAGCAGCAATGAGGGCGACATAATTTGCGATCCCTTTGCCGGCTGTGCCACGACCCTGGTTGCCGCCGAAAAATTGAACCGGCAATGGGTGGGAATTGATATCTGGGAGAACTCAAGGGACGTTGTCCTCGAACAACTTGCAAAACAGGGGTTGACGCAAAAAGGGAAAGCGTCCAGATCCGCCCACATCTTTACCGAAGAGATCCTGTTTACCGATCAACTCCCTGAGCGGACGGACGATCAGGAGGCGGCGGTCCCCTTCCTGCGTGTAAAGGAGCGCGTAAAAGAGCCGGAAGGTCCGCGCTGGTCGCGTGCAGAGATGTATGCCTATCTGTTAGATCAGTATGGGTACAAGTGTCAGGGATGTGATCGGGAATTTGATGATCCGCGCTATTTGCAACTTGATCATAATACTCCCCGATCCGATGGTGGAATGAATCACATCACCAACCGCATCTTACTTTGCGGTCCGTGCAACCAACTGAAGAGTAATATCTATACCCTGTCAGGACTTCGAAGGCAGAACAAGAAACGCGGTTACATGGCACCCGGCAAAGACCCGCTGTTTCCATAATTTTCAGTTTTGATGCATTTTGGTGATCTTCATATACCTAAACCAAAACATTTAATCTTAACCGTAAATCTTCTTATAATGGGATGATGGAGCAAGAAAATCCACTGAATACGGATAAATCTGTACTGTCGCATTGCGTGAGTTCGATTGCATCCGCGATTGCTAAACCTTTTACAACTCTGAACGAATGACAACATCTCCAACGATCAACGACTTTATCCGAGCGATCATCAAAAGGGACCTTGACGCAGGGACACATCCGCGTATTGTAGTGCGGTTTCCACCCGAGCCGAATGGATTTCTGCATATCGGGCACGCGAAAAGCAGCACCCTGAATTTTGGGTTAGCCGCCGAATACGGCGGACAGTGTCATCTACGTTTTGATGACACGAACCCGGAAACCGAAGACCTGCAATACGTGGATGCCATCAAGCGTGATCTGAGATGGCTGGGCTTTGACTGGGGGGAACACGAGTACTATGCCTCTGATTATTTTGAAACGCTCTATGAATGGGCCTGCCGGCTCATCCGAAAGGGATTGGCGTACGTAGACGACTCTTCGGAAAACGTGATCCGGAGTATGCGGGGCACCGTCACTTCGCCGGGAAGCCACAGCATCTATCGTGACCGCCCGCCGGAAGAAAATCTGGAACGGTTTGAGGCCATGCGTCTGGGGCAGTTTCATGATGGCGCCTGTGTCCTTCGTGCCAAGATTGACATGGCCCACCCAAACATGAAGATGCGCGATCCGCTGATGTACCGTGTTCGCCACGCAACTCATTACCGCAGAGGAGATCAGTGGTGCATCTACCCGTTCTATGACTGGGCACACGGGCAGTCAGATGCCATTGAGGGGGTTACACATTCCATCTGCACACTGGAATTTTCCACCAACCGGGTTCTTTATGACTGGTATCTGGATGCGCTTGAGATCGATCCTCGTCCCCGGCAGTATGAGTTTGCCCGAATGAACATGGAATACACCGTGACCTCGAAGCGGAAGCTGCTGAATCTGGTTAACGAACATGTCGTTGACGGCTGGAGTGATCCGCGCATGCCCACTCTGGCGGGACTCCGGCGAAGGGGGATACGTCCGGAAGCCATCCGGATTTTTTGCGAATCGGTCGGAACGACCAAAGTGGACAGCACGCACGATCCTGCCCTTTTTGAATACTGCATCCGGGATAATCTGAATCAACATGCGCCACGCATTCACTGTGTACAGGATCCGCTCCCCGTCACGCTGACCAACCTGCCCGAAGATCATGAAGAGAATATTGAGGCCCCTTACTGGCCGCATGACATCGCGAAAGAGGGGACACGCTCCCTCCCGTTTTCCAACGAAATTCTGATTGAGCGAAACGATTTTTCGGAGGATCCACCCAAAGGATTCCGAAGACTGACACCGGGAGGAATGGTTCGTTTGCGTCATGCATACATCGTCCGCTGCACCCGTGTTGAAATAAATGCACACGGGAAGGTGATGCACCTTTATTGCGAACTGCTGAAAGGATCACGAAGTGGATCGGATTCTTCACCGGCTTCGCAACAAAAACCCCAGGGAACCATTCACTGGGTGGATGCCCGGCGGTCGCTCCCTGTCATCGTCCGGGAGTATCACCATTTACTATCTGTACCTGTTCTCGAAGATGAACTTTGGGCGGGGCTCAACCCTTCTTCACTCATTGAGCACAGTCATGCGCGTATTGAACCTAGTATCGCAGAGGATTCGCCAGATCAGAGATACCAGTTTGTCCGCCTTGGATATTACTGGCGGGATCCCAAATTCATTGAAACCTCGCCTCCCATCTTCAACCGGATTGTTTCCCTTCGCGACTCCTCCACGAAAACCAAAAGCAAATCCACCGCAGTTGCACCCAAAAAAAATAAGCCGCAAAGTGCGCAGCGTGCTCTGACCCCGGACGAGAAGCAGTGGCTGCAGCGCAGCGGACTGAGTGCGGCAACCGGTCTGGCGATTTACCAGATCCCCGGGGCACAGGCATTCTTTGAAGATGCCTCTGAATCTGCCCCTTCCGCATCGGTTGGAAACTGGATGGCAAATCAACTCCTGCCCGCTCTCGGGGATCGCCCGCTCTCGGAGCTGCCGTTTGGCCCCAATGAGTTCTCGCAGCTAGTTCAGTTGTTTGACTGCGGAGTTGCCAGTTCGCATGAGACCCGTGAAGTCCTTAAACTCATGCTGACCACCGATGACTCTCCCACGAAACTGCTCGCCCGTGTGCAGGATTCCATTCTGAGTGATCCTGAAGCACTTCGAAAGATGATTGCTGATGTACTCCGGGAGTACCGTGACCGCGTACAGGCATACGCGGCGGGGAAGGTTGGATTAAAGGGCTTTTTTGTGGGACAGGTGATGAAGCGCTCACATGGAAAAGCCAATCCCAAACAGGTTCAGGAACTCGTTTCCGAAGAATTAGCCCGGATCACTTCATGACCGGCATTTTCGAGTACTGTGCAGGCTGTATCCGGATCACGCGTCAAAATATAATCGGTGTCATGGGTTGCGACCGCAAGGACTGACAGATTTGCCTCTGCCAGGATCCCCGTGAGTTCTGCCAGAATCCCGACGGCAGAAAAATCCAGCGGCCCCTGACAACCCATCAGTGCCCATCCACGCTCCGCTGGCTGCTCCGGCGGGATACTGGATTCCTGGCAGATCACAGAAAGTTCATGCGGCTGAACTTACCCCCTTTCTTGATTTTTCCAGGGTACAATATTCCTAACGAACCGGACATTTTTTTGACAAATTGACTTCCCTGGAGGTGGGAGAATTGGGGGAATTTACTTCTTCGGCATGAAGGGCTCATGGGGTTTGAC
>JAJECV010000139.1 GCA_022821875.1 Rhodothermales bacterium | reverse complement strand
GCAACGATGAGTGCCTGCCATCTGTAGGCCCGAATCCAGTGGCTCAGCAGTGTGACGGCGACCACCGGCAGGATCCATCCATAATGTGCAGAGCGCAGGGAGTCCGCGAATTCGGCAAAGTGAATGCCGCGGAGCGACAGCCAGAGTAAAAATGCCGCCAGCAGGAAGGACAGCAGCAGGGTATGTAGACGAACGGGGCGCGTCACAATCGCAGGTCGATCACTTCAGCGCCCTCAGGGACACGGAATTCAAAGGTCTCCGGGGGGATGGGGAGGCCGACACGTATATTTTGCAGTTCAATCTCCGTCCGGATAGAACTTTGATCCAGAGCAATCATGCGTTTAATGATGCGATCATATTCACGGATCCAGAGCGTGAGCGAAGAAATGGCGAAGTCTTCCTGCACAGGATAAAGTTCAAGCCGAAAATAAGACACTCCGTCAAGAATCTCACGGGAGGCAATGTGCGGCTGATAGAGTTCCCCGTAGGAGCGAAACAGTGCACCGGGAGAATAGGCGACCCCATCGCCGTCAATTGTCGTGATGATGACATGATTCTCCTCTGCACGATAAATCCACACTTCATCACCCTGCCCGGTGATCACCTCGTGGAAGGTTTCAATACGATAATTGTCTCCCGAAAGCTGTAGTGTCCCCGTCAGGGTTTGTGATCCAGTCCATGCCTCAGAGGTCAGGTGATGTACAAATGTGGCCTCCATTGTACCCTGATAGCGGTCGACAACTTCCTCCAGCAGGGCTGCGGGGGACGGCATCTGTGCCAGAGTACCGGGACAGATCGCAAGGATACACGCAAAAAAAACGAGGGCGATTCTTGGCCCCGGAACAGAACAATTCATACCGGTCGTACTATATTTTGGTGTACAGGGTTCGCACATTCCCATGTTCAACATACCGTGATAGAGTGTCAGGGATCAAGTTCACCGTCATTAGCGGGGGGCAGACGGGGGTTGACCGTGCCGCCCTTGATGTTGCCATGAAATGGGGATTCCCCCATGGAGGCTGGTGTCCTGCCGGGCGCCGGGCAGAAGACGGGCGCATCCCGGATCAATACCTGCTTCGTGTTACACCAGATTCCAATCCAGCGCAGCGTACGGTCTGGAACGTAAGGGATAGCGACGGATTGCTCATTCTGGGCAGGGTAGAGGATTCAGGGGGAACTCTGTTGGCCCGTAAGACCGCAGAGGAGTGGAATCGTCCAGTGCATTGTGCAGAAGTAGAGGCCCCCATTGAACCAGTGATTCAATGGCTGCGGACATGGGAGTTCAACTGTGTAAATGTAGCCGGCCCGCGAGAGAGTGAGCAGCCCGGGGTCTATGCATGGGCGTTTGAATTTCTGGAAAAAGTCATTCAGAACTATCTGGCTGCAGAAAGAAATACATCCTGAAGTGCGTCGATATCCGCACGATTGTTATAAACATTGGGAGAGATGCGGATTGCGCGGTCACGTACGGAGACGGAGATCTGGCATCGGGCCAGTTTATCGTTCAGGCGGGTCCGATCAAGATGATCGGGCAGGTTCACGCCAAAAAGATGGGAAAAGCAGGAGTTCCCCACGGTGTATCCGCTCTCACGGACGGCGGGCAGAAAATCTTTAATCAGTTCCGTACAGTAGATCTGGATCTGTTGAGGCTGCCAGTCAAGGATTTGTTTCAGGCCCTGCGTCATCATTGCGGTCTGCGCAAAGCTGTTCGTTTGTCCCCGATCAAATCGGGCGGCCCCGGGGCGATACCGGTCCGTGTAGTTGGTGAGGCTGCCAAAATTTTCACTGCCTTCCCTTGCGAGCCAGCCCTCTTCAAGAGGAATCCCGTCAATAAACGATTCCCCCACATACAGGAATGCAGTCCCGAATGGGCCTAAGAGCCACTTATAACCGGCGCACACCAGTGCATCAGGTTTGATTTTTTCGAGATCAAAGGGCAGTGCTCCGATAGACTGTGTTCCGTCAAGGATGAGATACGCCCCGACATCGCGGGCACGCTGACTGATTTCGGCCAGATCAAAGGAAGCGCCATTCGCCCAGTGGAGCGTCCCAATTGAGACAACCGTGGTTCGGTAGTTAATGGCCTCAAGTATTCTTTGTGTCCACTCTCCGTCGCGACCGGTGACGGTTCGGATCGCTGCACCGGTCTCGCTTGACAATCTTTGCCATGTGTACACATTACTTGGAAACTGCCCGTTTATAAGGACAATATTATCACCGGAAGCAACGGACAGATTATGCGCAATCGTTGCGATACCATAGGATGTTGCAGGAATCAGGGCAACATTTTCTGCGTTTCCATTGATCAGTTGTGCGAATAAATGGCGGGCCTGATTCACTTCCTCAAAAAACATGGATGGTGTAATTTTAGACGGATCTCTTTTTAAGCGAAGCGCTTCCATGCCTGCAAGTTCTACGCTGCGCATGAGGGGAGACATGAACGCACAGTTGAGATAATGCTGGTCAGGAGACAGGAAAAAATTTTCGTTTTGACACGCTAACATTCAATTGGGATATGCAAAGACCGAGAGAGTTTGTACCTTACTCAAGTAGCAGGCTTATTGTTGAACGATGAATTTAAGAAATTTGCTTCCTTTAAGTGCAGTGTTCTTCACGGCATTCGGGATTATGGGTTGTGTCCAAACGGGTGGAAGTCCCGATGATGCCCCTCCAGATCTGGTTCTGCCGGATGGTTTTCACTCGGAGGTGCTGTATCATCCAATGCAGACGGACTCCAGTTCCTGGGTTTCTTTGGCCGTGGATGGCGAAAAGGGTCTTTTTGCATCGGATCAGTATGGAACCCTGTATCACATCAAGCCGGCTCCCATCGGGGAGGATCCTGCGGATACAGAGGTCACTGCATTGGATTTGGAATTAGGGCATGCACAGGGGCTGCTGTGGGCTTTCAACAGCCTTTATGTGGTTGTCAATAGTCAGGAAGGGATTGCAGAGCATAGCAGTGGGCTTTATCGGGTGACCGATTCAGATGGGGATGCTGTACTGGATAGCGTATCTATGCTGGCGAAATTTGAGGGATGGGGAGAGCATGGCCCTCATGGGATTGTCCTTGGGCCCGATGGCAGTTCGCTGTACCTGATTGCAGGAAACCATACGGAACTGCCAGAGACCTATACGGCGGTTGTCCCCGCAGTATGGCAGACAGATCAATTGCTTCCGGTATTGCGGGATCCGCGAGGGCATGCGGCGGACCGGAAGCCTCCCGGCGGGTGGGTCATCCGAACGGACTCGCTGGCATCCGAACTGGAATTGATCAGTACCGGGTATCGCAATGCATATGATCTTGCCTTCAATCAGGAAGGAGAACTCTTCACCTTCGACTCAGATATGGAATGGGATCTGGGGATGCCATGGTATCGGCCGATCCGTGTCGTACATGTGACGGAGGGCAGCGAATTTGGATGGCGCACCGGGTCAGGGAAGTGGCCGGACTATTATCCGGACAATCTTCCGGCTGTGGCGGAAATCGGTCAGGGAAGCCCCACGGGGATTGTATCTGGCAGGGATGCGGCCTTTCCATACAAGTATCGTCAGGGGCTATTTGTATTTGACTGGAGTTTCGGAACCATCTATCATGTTGCGCTGAGGGCGCGCGGAAGTACGTATACCGGCGTGGTGGAAGAATTTTTGAGTGGAGTCCCGCTGCCGGTCACCGATGGGGTGATCGGGCAGGACGGAGCGCTCTATTTTGCAACGGGAGGGCGCCGTCTCAATTCATTTCTTTTCCGGGTTTACCATGACAATGTGCAGGAACCGGAAGATGAGACCCGTACAGAGCGTTCGCCGCAGCAGACATTACGGCGCTCAATAGAGGCCTTATATGGAGAGGCCTCGGCACAAATGGCAGTGAATACTGCCTGGCCTTATTTGAACCATAATGATCGGTTTGTCCGTTATGCAGCACGAATTGCGATTGAGCATCAGCCGGTCACAAGTTGGCAATCCATAGCACTCATTGAGCCGGATCCAATTCGCAGGATTCATGCCATGATTGCTCTGGCCCGCCATGCTGATCCGAACCTGGGTCCGCGGGCACTGCAGTCTTTGCTGAACATCAAACCGTCTGTACTCTCACGTGACCAGGAGCTGGATCTAGTACGGGCAATGGGTCTGATATGTATCCGTCTGGGGTTTCCAGAGGATCCACTTCGGCGCGAACTCATTGAGCGGCTGCAACGGTATTATCCATCATCGGACGAGGTCTTAAATCGGGAGTACGGCCGTCTATTGGCGGCTTTGCAGGCCCCCGGGTTAGTTGAGCGGATGATGGCACGCCTGTTGGAACTAAGCGGAGCGGATCCAGAAAAAACTGAATTGATCACCGGTGAGGTAGCCGGACGGAGTGAGCAGTATGGCGAAGCCATTACTGCAATGAAGGCCAATCCTCCCAGCCCGGAAGAGATTGAACTGGCGATGAATCTGCGCGGACAAAAATCGGGATGGACGATGGCGTTGCGGGAAGATTATTTTATGTGGTTCCATGAATCGATGCGGCGCAGCGGGGGAGAGAGTTATGTAGGCTTTCTTGAGGATATTCGGGCGGATGCGGTGGAGCAATTGACAGAACATGAAAAGGAGGCATTGGCCGGGCTTGTTGATTCGTCACCGGGGCAGTCTTTGGCGGATTTGCCGGTACCGGAGGGGCCGGGCCGGGCATGGAACCGGCAGGAACTCAATGAGATGCTTGATGATGCCCTGGAAGAGCCGCGGAATTTTGCACGGGGTGAAACCATGTATGCGGCGGCATTATGCGGTACTTGTCACCGCATGGGAACCTCCGGTGGCGGGATCGGGCCGGATTTGACCGGGATTGGGTCAAGATTTTCACGGCATGAGATCCTTGCCTCCATTGACTCTCCCAGTGACGAGATCAGCGACCAGTACGAAGCTTCGGTGTTGACATTAAGCAGTGGTTCTACGGTTGTAGGGCGAATTCTGCGGGAAGAGGATGGGCAGGTATTTGTCAATCAGAATCCTTATGATCCTTCCCAGGAGGTCAGTGTAGCGGCTTCCGGGATCCGTTCCCGTGAGGCATCCCCGGTATCCACAATGCCGTCCAGACTATTGGACCGGTTAAATGAGGACGAGGTGGCAAACTTGATCGCCTATCTTTTGAGCGGCGCCGATGCAGAGCACAGGTGTTTTACCGGCGAAGACGGCTGTCAGACCGAAGAGGATGAATAGGTCGGGTGCAAATGGAGGATGCCATGCCGCGTTATGGCATAGGATCAAATCCGAATAGACTTTAAGTCCGAGTGAAATTCAAGTTGAACGGATTCCAAATCCGGCATGGAGGAATCTACCGCCTGTGAATTTCCAGGTTCAAGGCGGCTGAAGATCTCATTTGAGAGTTTTTGCGCAGCGGCCACTTGATCATACGTCATTGCTGACCGGATCTTGTTCTTCGCATCAATAATTTCCGGGTCTCTCCCTGTAGCGGCAATATTCATCCAGGCATATGCTGTCAGATAATTTTTCGGTACTCCCTCTCCATTTGCATACATTTTTCCGAGGCTGGCCTGCGCTTTGACTTCTCCCTGTTCCGCGGCAAGTTGGTACCATTTCACGGCCTCTTGATCATTTTCGGGGATTCCCTCGCCTCTATCGTACATTTTCCCCAGACCATATTGAGCCGGGGCATGGCCCTGTTCCGCGGCAAGTTGGTACCATTTTACGGCCTCTTGGTCATCTTCGGGGACGGCTTCTCCGACATCATACATGAATCCCAGAATAGTCTGAGCGGCAGTCTTTCCATTTTCGGCAGCAAGCCGATACCATTTTACTGCTTCCAGTTTATCCCGATAGAAGTTCTCACCCAGAAGATACAAGGTGCCAAGTCTAAACTGAGTATCAATATGCACCTCTTCAGCCGCCAGTTGATACCATTGTAACGCTCGGTGAATGATAGACTGATCAAGGTAATAGTCTCCCAAGGAAATGTAAGCATCAACATATCCTTGCTCAGCAGCTGATTCGTACCATTCTATTGCTTCCCAGGGCCTTTGTCTAAAATGATACAGGATGTTACCTAATTCTACTTGTGCTGGAGCAAAACCTTGTTCAGCGGCCGCACGGTACCATCTTTCTTCTTTTCGGAGATTGGGCTTCGCACCTATACCGTGGTTGTACATGAGTGCTTGACCGATTTCATGTGCTAAGGTATAGTCCTGTTCAGCGGCCATTTGAAACGAGAGGACGGCTTTCACATAGTCTCTGATTGAAGGATCACCGAAGGCGAGGAGGCTTCCAAGACTAAATTGAGCACTGGCGTTTCCCTGTTCTGCGGCTAGTTCATACCATTTTGCTGCCTCTTGGTCATCTTTCTGGACATCAGTACCGTTATCGTACATGACCCCCAGTTTGAATTGACTCGCTTCATCTCCCTGCTCAGCCGACAGCCGTAACTGCTCAATGTTTTGCGCCCCGACAAGATCTGGGAATTTGAATGACAGAAGGAAAAATGTGAATAGGGTAAATGCGAACCTCGTCAGATATGGGTATTTGCAAATCAGAAGACTAAGATTAACCCTATGAGTCATTCCCAGAATTCTCGAATTGTAGAATTTCTTGCCACCGGGGTTTTCTTTTGGGCCAGCACAGCATTCCAATACAGTATTTATCGGTCACTGGTTCATTCAGTTCACGGACATGGTAGAGGATTTTTCTGTCTCACGAAGTTGGTACCGAACATTTTCTTCGCCAAAGAGCCCGCCCCACATGCTATACACAAAACCCTCTAAACGTGACAAGCGGCGGTTTATTTTGCGTAGGTCCTTTTGTGCTTCTTTAAGATCTCCGCGCATTTCGGTGTGCAGTGTTTCCTGACCTTCGCGCATTTCGGTGTGCAGTGTTTCCTTTCCTTGACGCAGTTTTTCTTTGCCTTCGTGCATTTCGGTGCGTGGTTTTTCCTGGCCCTGACGCAGTTTTTCGTTGCTTTCGTACATTTCGGTGCGCAGTTGCATGACGGTTTCAATCAATCGGTCAATGCGCTTGTTTGTTGCTGTATTCGAGCGTACATATGCGATAGTCAATCCAACAATAAGGGTCAAAAGACCGATCCAGATTAATATTTCAATTGTTCCAAACATGATTTAACGAGATAATATGGAATCGTATAATGACCAAGGGATGAATAAGTTCCAGAATTTGCTTCCTTATCCACGGCGGTCAAGCCAAGGTCAGCAGTTCAACTCACCAAATCAGGAAGAAATAGCAACTGCTCTGACAAAAAAATGATCATGCTGACATGAATGGATAACTCCGTCTGATGTTCCGCAGAGGACAATTGTTCTTGCAAGGGTTGACGATGATACCCCCATCGTCCGGTAAAGCCTGTGCCAAACCCAGTCAATCCCCCTCACCTAATTGATAATCGGTCTTTCCTCAGTTGCATAGACCGTGCTCTGGATGGCCCCGTCAAAAGCAGTTCCGTTGGTATCCAAGAGGTCGTAGGTGATTTCGAGTATCCAGGTTGGTTTCAGGCCGGGAAGATGCAATGTAACAGTGGAATCTTGGAGAGATACCCCAGCGATTCGCAGCCTTCGAGTATTGTAGCGGTCAGATCCATAACGGCGCGAACGCTCAAGATCCCAGGTGTGGACTTTGTAGCTGCTCGCCCGAGTCGCAGATGCCTCTTCAAGTAGAGAAGTGAAGGAGAGTTCAACCGCTCCCGCAAACACACGCATAGATGCGGGCATATGTACCGCGCCGCCGGCATACCGAATGCGGTAGAGACCGCCGGTTTGGACCATCTGACTAGTGGCCCACGCTGACATCCCCACGACATATAGTTGGCCGTCCGCAGGATTCATGCGCCCCCGCATCAGACCAGTCGGAAAATCATCCAGAGGCAGCTGCACAATTCCAGCCTGCTCCATCCCTCCCACCGATTGCGGCATTACAAGAAATATACGACCGTACCCGTAGGAGAAACTGAGAAGTTTATTGGAAAGTGGCCCCCAGCGATTACTCGTTGCCCAGAGCGGTTCGGCAGGTGAGCGGTCATATTTCATGTCAATCCATACCAGAGGAGACTCCATTGCATCATCCGAAGAGTCGACGGGGGCTCCGTATCCGTACATGTTGCCGTAGAACCCCCCAGGTTCAACGATATTGATTCGGTTCATCGGATTCCAGTGTCCTTCCTGATCGGTAACCATGAATGTACCATCGGGATTGATCGTCACGCCGTTCGCTGCCCGGAACCCTTTGGCGATCAGGGTGCTTTCCCGGCCATCTGCGCTCACACGAATGAGCGTGCCGTGGTGAGGAATGAGTGCAGGACGGGCGTGTCGGGCGCTCTTTGCATAGTAAAAATTCCCTTCCTCATCGGTTTGCAAACCCATTGCAAATTCATGAAAGTGTTCGGTGACCTGATGGTCATTATTGAAACTCTCATAGTAGTCGGTTTGGCCATCTCCATTCAAATCGTGCAGTCGGGCAATCTGGTTGCGACTGCCCACATAGATATCTCCATTCACTACCCGGATTCCCAGTGGCTGGAAGAGTCCAGAGGCAATACGATGCCATTTAATAAACCCGGACTGCCGGGCAATTCCCGACAGGTGCCAGACCTCACCGTCTATCGTTGTTATGACGGCATCGTCCCCGCCATTCAAAAAATCAATCGCAGTGGGACGCACCCTGCTTTTCCAGGGATTCTCCAAAGGAAGCGCAAGGACATCCGCAGTGTAGCCCTCTCCGGTTCCAGAGAGAACAGGCGCTTCAAGTACAGGAGACTCAACAGGTGGGCCTCCCCGTGTATACTGTGAAAGATTATCGGGCGGAGCAGAAGTAGCACCAGTGGCCCCATAGATCAATTTCAGGTTGGTGTCCGCAGTGATGGTGATCTGGTGGATCCCATTTTCCTGTCGGAGTATCTCTTCAGACATCCCCTCAACAGAAGCAATGACGGTCAATTCTATGCTGTCAGGTGCTGCATGGAGAGTCAGGGGGCGTGTAACTCCGGTAATATTCAGTGTTCGAGTTAACAGGGTATCTGCTTCTAAACCAAATGACTCAAGAACTCGGGACATTCCAACGGTGTAATGGAGAATGACATCTTCATTGTGTACATACAGGCCCTTGTAGTGCGTCCAGTTTCGGGGCAGAGGGCCAAACTGACGGCCGTCTACTGCGCGAAAGCGCGGGTCTTCCGCCGAACCTGTAGCCGGGTTAACCCAGCCTGGTGCCATGGCCGTCTCAACATGTAATTCTCCTACAATCCGGGGGAAGACGTTATGCTGGTCATCCAGCAGGATGTCTTCCCAATCAATGAAGCCTTTCTCTGTCCAGTAAGCGGCCATGCGCATGAGGTCATGGTCAAACAGGACAAAGGCATTCCCGGCTGCAATACCACCGCTTCCTGAATCAAGCCGGATTGCGATGCCCTTGTATGCAAAATTCCGGTCAAGAAAATTTTCATTGGGAATGGGGCTGCCTCGACGGTTGATGCCCTTTGGTCTATCGGATGCATGGGCAATCTCATAGGTTCGCATCAAGAACCTGCCGTAATCCATCACTTTCCACGGGGTGCTTTGAACTGGTTCGGGGCCGAGGGAAGTTCCTTTTGGAAGTTGATCCAGATAGGAGGGAGTAATCTCAAAGAACGCATCTGGATTTTGGTCACGCAGAAATTCTTCCCGGAGATATAGAATTACCGCATACTTTTCCTGCGGAGAAAGCTGTGACTGCGGCGGCATAAGTTCACGCCCCAGTGTGAGTGTATTGTAGAGAGAGAGCGGATCGCTCCCATACTTGAAAGGATCCTTCCAGAATTGCCGCGAATTGGGAATTGTGCCCTGTATACCGGGGGTTCCGTGGCAGGAAAAACAATTGGTGCGATAGATTTGCAGGCCGTGATGATAGAATTCTTCCGTCCAGTTACTGATGATCCCGGCATGATCCAGAATGTGTTCATATTCTGGAAGATCCGAAGAATTCAGAATGGTGGGGGCTGTGGACTCAGGAGGCTGGCATGCCACCAAAGCGAGTAGAAAAGAAAAAAGTGAGCAGCGCAGAGACATAGAGACTACGATAAGATATTTGCCTTTGATTCACAAATTCTGATCTGAGCAGATACAATTCCACCTGAAAATATGACTTGCGCCATAGTGTTCAGACACATAGAGACAAGTTTTGCTAAGGATGTCTAGCGACAACTGGGATGGCGGCAGCATCACTTTGCCAAACCGAGACTGAATTTGCATGCTCTGCGCTCGGACATCCGACTTCTGCCAGCGACCCCATTCCCCTGCGTCAGTTCAATCCGCCCTGTACACACCGTTGCGCATTGTGTGAGACAGCATCCCACTGACTTGCCCGGTTGTCGCTGTACGCCCCGCGGATGTTCCACATTGGTGAGCATCTTTCAGGTGGTGCACATCCTTCATGATCGTGGTCTGCATATTCCCATACATTGGATCTGAGATGGCTTCAGGCAAAGTTCCACGACCCCGTACCGGCGACAGTCTCAAATAAATCTGACGATAATCCCGTGATCATGAAGGAATTGCTTGACCTGCATGATCGTGACCTGCTTAAAGTGGAACATGGATGCAGCGAGAACCGCATGAGCACGCCCGATCAGCAGAGCATCAAGTAAATGCTCAAGTGTGCCCGCACCGCCTGAGGCGATCACGGGGAGCTGTACTAAATCGTCTAGTCGCTTCAACAGGTCCAGATCATATCCAATCTGGGTGCCATCCCGATCCATGGAAGTAACCAGTAATTCGCCGGCTCCCCGTGACTGGGCTTCTTTGGCCCATTCAAGTCCATCAATCCCTGTGGCTCGGCGGCCTCCATGCGTGTAGACCTCCCAGCCTCCCTGTGACCGCCGCTTCATATCAATTGCAACAACGACACATTGCGCACCAAATGCTTCCGCACATTCGGTAATAAGATTGGGGGTACGGATTGCCGCGGAGTTGATGGCAACCTTATCGGCTCCGGCGTGAAGCATTTTGCGCATGTCCTCCAGAGTTCGAATGCCGCCGCCAACCGTCAGCGGGATAAAAATCTGCTCCGCCGTCTGACGGACGACATCATGCATAATGTCACGTCCTTCATGGGTTGCTGTAATATCCAGAAAGACAAGTTCATCAGCACCTTCCGCGTTATATACATGCGCCTGTTCCAGGGGATCTCCGGCATCAACGAGGTCCATAAACTGGATCCCTTTCACGACACGCCCTTGATCTACGTCCAGACAGGGGATAATCCGTTTGGCTAGGGGCATCGTCTTAATCCTTCCGGCCAGAGAATATGCTCTGAAAATTTGCCCTCATAGAGTGCACGGCCAATGATGACCGAATCCACTCTGAAAGACTCCAGTTCACGCAAGGCATTCAGATCTTTCGGCCCGGATACGCCTCCGCTTGCCATCAGTTGTGCCGATTCAAGCTGCCTGCCTAAGGTGCGATACGCGTTCAGATTGGGGCCGGTCATCGTGCCGTCGCGGCGGATGTCAGTATAGATAATACGGCGTACTCCATACCGCTCCATCTGCTTTGCAAATTCAAAAGCAGGCAGCCCCGTCCCTTCAAGCCATCCACTCACGCGCACCTCACCTGCCTCTGCATCAATACCAACTGCAACACGATCCGGTCCGTATTTTTCGACCATTGTACCGACGAGCGAGGGATCGCCAACGGCAGCAGTGCCCATGATGGCACGATGAACTCCCAGATCAAGGATACGGGTGACATCTGCACTAGATCGGATGCCGCCGCCGGTTTGAACCGGAATGGATACGTGTTTTGCAATGGAGGCAATGACTGCGATATTATTCTTTTTGCCTCCAGATCTTGCCGCATCAAGGTCGACTACATGTAGCAGCGTTGCTCCCTGGGCTTCCCACTGCCGCGCAACCATCAACGGATCTTTGTGATAGTTGGTGACCTGATCGTACGCCCCCTGCATCAGGCGTACACAGCATCCATTGAGAATATCAATCGCTGGAACCGGGATAATCATACGAGTTGAGCAAAATTTGACAAAATCCGAAGCCCAACATCATGACTCTTCTCAGGATGAAATTGTACACCGTAGATGTTGTCTCGACCCACGACTGCCGGGAGAATGTCTCCGTACTCCGTATACGCAATTACCTCCTGTGGATTGGTGATATTTGCGAAGAATGAATGTGCAAAATAGCAGTTTGCATCTTCGGGCAATTTGTAGAGTAGAGGAGTGAGCCGCATAGGCAAAATCACATTCCATCCCATGTGGGGAACCTTCAGGGTTGAATTCTTTGGCTTCAATGCTTCAATGCTTCCTTTCAGTAATCCCAGTCCGGTGTGCCAGCCTTTTTCTGAACTGGATTCAAAGAGCATCTGCATCCCTACGCAAATTCCCAGGAATGGCACGCCGCGGGCAGCTGCCTTCTGGATTGGCTGTTCCAATCCTCTCTTTCTTACTTCCCGGATACAGGCACCGAAGGCACCGACACCGGGCAGTACAAGACGGTCCGCCTGCTCAATAGCCTCGGGATCATCCGTACGGATAACCTCCGAGGTAACATGCTGAAACGCCCGTTCAATGGAATGCAGATTCCCGATACCGTAGTCAATGATCGTGATCATGGATGGGAATCCTCAATTACCACTGAGTTCCTTGGAGCGCTCCGTCGCGGTCGCGACCGCGTGGATGAACATTGTGCGCAGGCCGTGTTGTTCTAATTCTGCAATTGCGGCGATAGAGGTTCCACCGGGCGTGGTCACTTCATCACGCAGGATTGCCGGATGCTTGTCGGTTTGATCTGCGAGTTTTGCGGCTCCCAGTACTGTTTGTTTGGTTAATCTGAATGCGGTTGAGCGGGGGAGTCCCTGTTTTACGCCGGCATCGGTCAGGGCTTCAATCAGCATGTAGACATAGGCCGGACCACTGCCGCTGAGTCCTGTGACCGCATCCATCAGATATTCCGGCACTTTCTCGACTCTTCCAACGGCTTCAAACATTTCGCGAACCAGCTGAAGATGTTCATCGGAGGCCGAGTTCCCTGCGCAGACGGCCGTTGCTCCCTGATACACCATCATCGGCGTGTTCGGCATAGTACGGATCACTGGCTGATTCGCAGGAAATTCCTGTGCAATACGGGCAGTCGTGAGACCGGCGAGGACGGACACAATCAGCGTATCCGGTTCCGTGAATTCACGGATTTCTTCAACGACGGTCAGCCAGTTTGCAGGTTTTACAGCGAGTACGATCACCGAAGCGCCTTTTACTGCTTCCTTGTTGTCCGTTCCCAGGGATACTCCAGGTAACTTTTCTTGCAGAATATCCAGTGCATTCCGGTTGCGGCGGGTTGCCCGAACCTTTGATGGATCAATATGTCCGCCCGTGATTAATCCTCTGACGAGTGCACGGCCGATATTACCTGCACCGATGACGGCGATAGTTTGATGAATTAAAGACATGTTTTAGAGTATTCCTTTGGTTGAGGGCATTTTTGAATTTGCTTCGTTCCGCTGCACAGCGATATTTAACGCACGCCCGACAGATTTAAAGATCGCTTCAATCTTGTGATGCGTATTAATGCCATAGAGGATGCTGATGTGCAGGGTGCAATGTGCATGTTCTGCAAAACTGTACCAGAAATGCTGCACTAGTTCGGTCGGGAGGTCGCCAACGGCTGGACGGTCAAATTTCCCCTCAAAGTAAAGTGTGAACCGGCCGGAAAGATCAATCACCGCGCGGACCAATGTTTCGTCCATTGGCACGTATGTATGGCCGTAGCGCGCAATATGGGCTTTATTTCCCAGCGCCTTCCGGAGTGCCTGCCCAAGGCAGATCCCGACATCTTCCACGGTGTGGTGTTCGTCCACCTCCAGATCGCCGCTGCACTCAACAGTGAGATCAAATTGGCCGTGTTTTGTAAAGAGATCCAGCATATGGTCCAGAAATCCAATGCCCGTCTGGTTTCGGTAAGTTCCGGTTCCATCAAGATTCAAACGGACTGAGATGTCGGTTTCTCCGGTCTTTCGGGTGATCAAACTTTGCCGATTATAAGTAACAGACTCCATTACTGTGAGAGATGATTGAATTTACCTTGTACGCACAAGTACACAATTTGGCGCGGGAGTACTCATTTAGGGGGGCAGGATCCGCAGCGATATGTTTTTGTTAAACGGCAGATAAGCCTTGTATACTCCATGCCGGACACATCTTTTCAGCGCACATTGGTGACCTCCGCGTTACCATATGCAAATGGTCCGGTGCATATCGGGCATCTTGCAGGTGCATATCTACCGGCGGACATGTATGTCCGGTATTTGAGGTTGCAGGGGCGGGACGTGGTCTATGTCTGCGGATCCGATGAATACGGGGTGGCAATCGTGATGCAGGCAATGCAGGAGAAGATTACTCCGCAGGAAGTTGTGGATCGTTATCATCCCCTCATTCAGGACAGTTTTAAGGGGGTGGGGATCAGTTTTGACAACTATAGCCGCACGACACGTAAGGTTCACACAGACACCAGCCAGGATTTTTTCCGGAGGCTGTCCAGTGAGTTTGTACTGAGGCGTGAAGAGCATCTATATGATCCGGAAGCGAAGGTGTTTCTTGCCGACCGTTTTGTGCATGGCGATTGTCCTGCCTGTGACCACGATGATGCGTATGGCGATCAATGTGAAAAGTGCGGTGCATCGCTGAGTCCGACTGAGATCAAAAATCCACGGAGTACACTGACCGATGCAGTTCCGGAACTGCGTCCGACCACGCACTGGTATTTACCTTTAGGCGAGTGGCAGAGCCGGCTGGAAGCGTATATTGCCAGTCATCCCGAATGGAAGCCGAATGTTCTTGGGCAGATCGGAGCGTGGTTTACCGACGGGTTGCGGGATCGGGCGATCACACGTGATGTCCCCTGGGGGGTTCCTGTTCCCAGAGAGGCCGCAGATGTGGCGGGTGTGGAATCCGAGGGGAAAGTGATTTATGTGTGGTTTGATGCACCCATCGGGTACATTTCGTCCACGCGGGAGTGGGCGGAGCGCAAAGGGGATCCAGAGCGGTGGAAGCTCTATTGGCAGGATGAAGGGTCGAGATTGATTCATTTTATCGGAAAGGACAATATCGTATTTCATACCCTGATGTTTCCGGCCATGTTGATGGCATACGGGGAATATGTCGTTCCGGATCAGGTGCCTGCGAATGAGTTCCTGAATATTGAGGGAAGCAAACTGTCAACGAGCCGGGGGTGGGCGGTATGGCTGCACGAGTATCTGGAAGAATTTCCGCCGGATCTTTTACGCTATGTTCTGGCCAGTACGCTCCCGGAGTCCAAGGATTCTGATTTTAACTGGAATGATTTTCAGACGCGCGTCAACAGTGAGTTGGCGGATATACTGGGCAATTTTATAAACCGTGCACTGACCTTTGCCGAGCGTGAGTTTGACGGCAAGGTCCCCCCGCTGTCGGATCCTTCGGAGGCAGATGAAGCGGCGCTTGCCGAATTGGCGGCGTACCCAGAGCAGATCGGGGCCGCCTATGAGCGGTTCCGGTTCCGCGAAGCGGTGCGTTTAACGATGAATATCGCAAGGTTAGGGAACAAGTACTTCAATGATCAGGCTCCCTGGATATCCCGGAAGACCGACCGGTTCCGGTGTGCGAATACGGTTCATGTATCCTTGCAGATTGCGGCTGCTATGTCGGTGCTGATGGATCCGGTTCTTCCGTTTTCAGCGGAGAAACTCCGGGGAATGTTAGGTTTTGAGGGCGTGCGGTCCAGTCTGCCCGACTCCGGTGATTCGGAGGGGCTCGGCTGGTTGGAGGCGGCCTCTTCGCCCCTTTCGGCGGGGCATGTGCTTGGCAGGAAAGAAATTCTTTTCCATAAAGTAACGGACGATACCATTCAGACACAAATAGAAAAATTAGAATCCAGTGAACCGGCAGCGGCATCTCCGTATGCGGAGGCGAAGCCGACGATCACCTATGATGATTTTGCGAAGATGGATCTGCGGACGGGCCGCATTCTCAGTGCGGAACCAATTCCGAAATCAAAAAAACTGCTGAAACTGCAGGTGGATCTCGGCGATGAAACCCGTCAGATTCTAGCGGGGGTTGCCGAGCATTTTGCGCCGGAGGAAATGGTTGGCCGTTCGGTTGTGGTGGTTGCGAATCTGGCTGCCAGGCGGATGATGGGTTTGGAGAGTCAGGGAATGCTTCTCATGGCGGAGGACAGAGATGGTGCGCTCACATTGGTTGCCTCAGAGAGTGAGCCTGGTTCCGTGGTCTGCTGATCTGGCCATTAAGATCTACATGAAATCTGGGAATTGAAAGATTGAAGATCGTATCTGGATTGGATCATGGACTAAGATTTGTGTACAGATCTAGACCGGCCCCATAGTGGGGGTAGCCATATTCTGTGCCGATCTGTCCTTGTTGAGAACAACAATGGCCGGGGTTATGTAAGCCTTCTGCCGGATGGTATCACTAATGGTATTATAAAAGTGTTGGGTCTGACTTTCGGTCCGGTTCAATGTATCCGGGGCTGTTCAAAGTCATCTGTACTTACTCATGAATTTCAGAAAATCTGATAGTTCTTGGAAGACGATTGAACTGCGCCGCTGCGATAAATTGTAGTATATTGAACCGGAGGCTACAATAAATCTGGCCAAGAATATAGGATTGTACCGAACATGGATACACTGGAGACGGCAACCACATCTGTTCCGGATAAGTTGAACACAACGGCACACATGTCTTTTGATCGTGTGCGGTCAAGCGTAGTGGGCCCCGCTGTTGCTGGCGAAGGAGGGTTCGCTCATTATTCGATGGAAAGCCGTTTTCGAGACGAGATGTTCCATGGCGATGGGACATTGCGTCCGGCGGCGCAGCAACTGGGCACGGCGTTCAATAATGCCACATCAGAGCAGTTGATGCAGCTTCATGATGGTGTTAGGCGACAGTTTCTTCATGAGGGGATCACCTTCACGGTAATTGGGAAAAAAGAAGTTACGGAGCAAATTATTCCGATTGACTGCGTGCCGCGGGTTCTAACTGATTCTGAATGGGATCATATTGACCAGGGACTTCGTCAGCGCTTGCACGCGCTCAATCTGTTCCTGAAGGATATTTACCATGAAGGGTGGTCACTGCGTGATGGTATCGTACCTCACGAACTGGTTTTGGGATGCCCCCAATATCGCATGGAAATGCTGGACACAAAGGTCCCCCACGATATTTATGTCTCAGTTTGCGGCACAGATATAGTCCGTACTCACGATGGATTTTCCGTCCTTGAGGACAATCTTCGTGTGCCGTCAGGTGTCTCTTACATGCTTGCCTGCCGTGCTGCGATAAAGCAGGCCATGCCACGGCTGTATCGGGCGCATAATGTGCGGGAGGTTCTTCCATACCCGGGGCAGCTTTATTCTCAGTTGGCCTCACTTGCTACTTGGACACAACGTCCACGGATAGCAGTATTGACTCCCGGCCGGTACAGTTCAGCGTACTATGAACATGCCTTCCTCGCCGGTGAGATGGGGGCTGAACTCGTTGAAGGGCGTGATATGGTTGTACATGACGGTCTGGTGTACATGCGAACGGTCTCTGGGCTCAAGAGGGTTGATGTGATCTACCGAAGGGTGAACGACGAATTTCTGGATCCGGTGACGTTTCGCAGTGATTCCCTTCTGGGGGTCCCCGGCCTGTTCCATGCATATCGGATGGGTAACGTTATCATTGCCAATGCCCCGGGTACCGGTGTGGCCGATGACAAGGCACTTTATGCCTATGTACCCAAACTTATCCGATATTTTCTTTCGGAGGAGCCGATTCTTTCAAATGTTGAGACGTACCTGTGCAGGACCACTGAGGGACTGACGTATACACTGGAAAATCTTGATAGATTAGTTGTGAAGGAAGTCGGAGGGTCCGGGGGGTACGGGATGTTGGTCGGGCCGCATGCATCGGCGAAGGAGAAAAGAGATTTTTCTAAACGGTTGCGAAGTGATCCGGCGAATTTTATTTCTCAACCGACGCTCGCACTTTCTCGCGCACCGTGCTTTGTTGGCGGGAAGATCGTACCGCGCCATGTAGATGTTCGCCCCTTTGTGCTTCGAGGAAGAAAAGAAACCTGGGTCGCGCCTGGGGGGCTCTGTCGTGTTGCGCTTCGTCAGGGAAGTCTAGTCGTCAATTCAAGTCAGGGTGGAGGCTGCAAGGATCTATGGATCATTAATGAAAACGAAAGGAGTGCGTGATGCTGTCTAGAGCTGCTGGAGATTTTTACTGGATGGGTCGATATTTTGAGCGTGCTGAGCATACGGCACGTTTACTAGACCGTCATCTTGCACATCTGGTTGATCGGCCTGTTGATGTGCTGGCGCATGGCTGGCGGATCTTGTATGCGGCACTGGGCCAGCCTCCTCCCATATCTCCTACGGAAACTGGTAATGCGGAAGCCTTTCTGGTTCCGGATGCCTTTGCGCTTGCGGCTCATCTGATTGAAGACACCGAAAATCATGATTCCATTATTCAGAGTTGGACGAAAGCCCGTGAGAATGCCAAACAGCTTCGTCCCTGGTTGCCTGTTCGGGTTTGGACCTGTCTTAATGATGGTTTTCTATGGCTCCAAAATTGCAACTTTACGGAGTATTGGGGGCAAGGCCCCAACAGGCTGCCTGCGGGGGTCGTGGACCGACTGCGACATTTATCCGGCGTTATTAAGGCCAGGATGTCCAGAGATAATGCGTGGAGGTTCTTTGAATTGGGCCGCTTTGTAGAGCGTTTGCAACTCCAGACAGCCCTGTTGCAGGCATGGTCGTGTCCGTCTAATAAAAAATCTCAGATATGGGCAGGGCTGCTGCATGTGTGCGCTGCCTACGAGGCATACTGCCGAACCTATTCAATGATGATTCAGCCTGAACAGGCACTGGCCTTTTTGATCGCCAATCCTGAGATTCCGTATTCCCTGAGTTTCTCGATCCGATCCGTTCAGCTTTTACTGTCAGGTATAGATCCGGCGGGGGGACGGCATCCGCGAAGAGCACCGCATCGCCACGCATTGCGCTTAGCCGCCGCAATTGAGACAAATTCGCAGGCCTCCGCAGATGAGGCAGATACACGGGATTTCCTGGAAGATTTTGCTGAAGACTGTCGTACACTCCACGACCGCATCATTGCAGAGTATATACATTATTCCTTAGAGCAGGGGTTGCCATCATGACTGCCCGCTATTCCATACGTCATGAGTTGAAATTTACATACGAAGGCACCGTAACTGGATCAGTGCTTACGCTTTTCCTTGTACCTGCCCGTAATCTTCGCCAGTTGGTCCGCAACTTTTCCCTTAACACTGATCCTGGAGGTGCCATTTTTACATTCAGTGCTCCTTACGGTAATCAGGGGCATTTTTTTGATCGTCCCAGCCCGCATCACGAACTTCACATTCGTACAATCTCTGAGGTTGATGTAGTTTCCCAGCCTCCGCTGCCTGATTCTCTTGAAACCTTAAACTGGGATGCTCTCGAAGCTTCTATACAGGATCCACAGCAGTGGATCATGCTCCAGCCGAGTCACTTTGCGCAACCCTCATCTTCTACGTTGAAGCGATTTATGAAGAAATTTGGGATTGAGAAAGGCAACACTCCCTTGAACAGCATCCAGAAACTTAAATCGACGCTGCGCACGGCTTTTGTCTACGAGCCTGGGAGCACCACCGCGCAGTCGCCGATTGATCACATCCTTGAAGGTGGTCGGGGCGTGTGTCAGGACTATGCTCATGTGATGATTTCGATATTGCGGAGTTGGGGCATTCCCTCCCGTTATGTGTCAGGCTATCTTGGATCGGACAGTGGTCATGGCGGGCGAAGTGAGAGTCATGCCTGGGTTGAATGCTGGCTGCCGGGCACAGGATGGTTTGGTGTGGATCCCGTCAACGATGGAGATTGTGATGAACGTCACATTCAGGTTGCAGTCGGGAGGGATTACAGTGATTTCCCGCCAGTGCGGGGTATATTCAGCGGTATGTTGGATTCCAAACTTACGACACATGTAGAAGTAATCCGTCAGGAGCTGAATTGATCCGTTTGCCCACAAATTTTCGGGTATCCCTGTGCTTTTCAACACGGACATGAAACGGATCAGACTTGATACTTGTCAGGAAAACTCAATCTCACGGAGTGTGTCAACGATCCTGATGGTTTCCAGGCTGACGGTAATCACTTTTGTGAGTAACCGGAGCGGATAGGCGGGATCGCCCATGGTCTCAACCGCAAAATCGTTGGCATCGTTCACGATGCCGCTGTCTTGTGGGTGCTTACACCTTGCCGGCTCATCACCCATTCAATGGTCGATTTTCCGTTCACCACATAGTCATACGCTTCTTCGGGAATACCTGCAACCATGATATTGGAGTTGTAGACGATCCGCGACGTATCTTTTTGCCTGTTGACTTTTGGATGCTGCATCCGCCGAATCTCGGCAGTGGGAACATTCCTTCCGGCCTCTGGTTGGCTGGGTAAGGGCAGGTGCCTCTTTTATTCTAACTCAATTCTTTAAGGCACGTATTCCAATGAGATTAGGCAAGTTTAACCAAGCAATCTCCGTTACCATTGCTCTTCTATGGCTTAACGCTTGTGACACAGTTGTAGATTCTGAAAATACTGTAAACCCTGAAATAGAAACAATCAGTATTGATCATGGGGATGGTACCGTTTTTACTGTACACTTAGATCCCGGCACTGTACCGACTAGACAATTTTTTAATGACTTTGATGATCTTCATCATTTTATGGATAGCGTTGATGCAAGTGGACATGTATTCCTTAACAAGAGTCTTTACATCCGGCTTGAGCATGCTCTGTATCCGAGTGAAATTGCTGCTCTTGATATGGAAGGTATAGCAATTGTAGGCGAATACAAGTATGTCGTCTCTGAAGAGACGGTCAGCAGGGCAAAATTTGGGAAGTCTGATACAGAACTAGAGGTGGAGACTTACCACGGTATAAATGGAGACGTATATCTTGAAGAATTTACAAAATTGGCTCGCAACATAGTCACTATTGATGAACTCGAAGACTTCACATTTCGTGATCCAGAGATCAGGTCTTTATACGCCGAAATCAAGAATGCCAAATCCATAAATAAAATTGCAAACCTTGATCGAGTTTGGTACGAGACCGGAAAAACAAACCAGTTCCCGTTTGACAATCCTATAACCGGTCAGTATTATACTTCTCGTTCGGGTATTCACGAGCGGGGATACCATTTATGGAACCAGTCAATCGGTAGATCATTCCGCAGATCCTTGGCTTACACATCCTTAGTATTTAGGCCAGCTAACACTGAAACATGGTATCCTTATAATTACGGATATTATGGAAAAAATATGTCGAGTTATTCAACAACCAACTTTGTGATTACGGTTGTAGATGGGGGTAAGGGAAAGAAAAAATGTGAAGAAATTTTTGAGTGTAGAGTCAGAGAGAAAAGGGCAAGACGGACTGGGTCAATAAGTTGGCATACTTCAGGATATGAGGCACCAAATAATTGGCAACCACCTAATACGGAATTGCCTAGTTCATTCGTCCTCAAAACCTATGACATGAAAGACGAAAAAGTCTATTAGAGATATTCTCATCTAAGATAATTTTCAATAATTTTTATCTGGCAATTGCTTGTAATTTCAGAAATTTTCAGATATCGTGTTGCGAATAGTCGTTCGTAGATAATAAATGAAAAATAATGTCTTCTATATATTTTCAATTTTGCATTGAAATAGATAGTATTGATTCGAGAAAAAATAAAGAGTGGTGCGTACATAAATCTGCGTTTATTAATCCACAGAATTCTGAACTTTACCTAAAAAACACCATAGTTTGAGCAAAATGATTTATGACGGTTACGCTGAATCTCTTAACTAATATAGTTGGAGGTAACTATATGCTTTTCAGGAACTCTCTTTTCTTTCTGTTATCATTGAATTGCGTCTTGTAATCTTCCCATATGCCTCAAACCAATTGGTGATATAATCAGCATGACTACTCCTCAGATGATGCGATTTGTTTGCTTAGCGATCTTACTGATATGTTCTAGCCTACATGTAGCGCTCAATGATTCTTGCGCTCAGTCAATGGTGGTCAGTGGCTATGTCACCGATGCCGATAACGGGGAAGTGCTGGTCGGAACCAATCTCTACGAGATCTACATCCAGAGCGGAACGACTACAAATCAATACGGATTTTTTAGTCTTACCGTCCCCGGTGACTCTGCAGTAATCCGCTTCAGCTATCAGGGGTACGAGACCTTGACGCTTGTTTTTTACGCTCCACTGCAGGAACTCCAACAGGTCGAAATGAAGCCTGCCATCGTGGAGTACGATTCTCTACTCGTCGTTGAGGCAGGTGAATATGAAGGACTTCACCAACAGGTTCAAATGAGCAATGTGAAAATCTCTATGGCAGAGGTTAAAGCACTGCCGGCTCTGCTCGGAGAAACGGATCTGCTAAAAACTTTCCAGTTGATGCCGGGGATTCAGTCCGGCGTGGAAGGCTCCACCGGACTGTATGTGCGCGGCGGAACTCCCGGGCAAACCCTCATCTTACTTGACGGGGCCACGGTTTACAACGCGGGGCATCTGTTTGGTTTTATGTCCACCTTCAACACCGATGCGATCAACAGTGCTGAGTTGTTCAAAGGAGGTTTTCCTGCCCGGTATGGAGGGCGACTGGCGGGTGTACTGGATATCACCATGCGGGAGGGAAACCGAAAAGAGTTTGAGGGGCGGGGAGCGGCGGGACTGCTGGCCTCACGGATTACGGTAGAAGGGCCGCTTATAAGAGATAAAAGTTCGTTTATTATTTCCGCTCGCAGAACC
>JAJECV010000047.1 GCA_022821875.1 Rhodothermales bacterium | reverse complement strand
ATGCCGAGATGGCAAACCTGAATCTGCAGTCCCATCAAACCATACCCCAATGGAACTACTCCATCAAACCGCAAACCAATCGCATAATTCTGGTGTCTTAATGGAAAATTTAAAAGATAAGTTGTTTTTTCGCCAGCCCTTTCTGCTGGCGGCCGGATATACGAATCACAATAAGGCAGGTGTGACAGCGATCACAGCATTCCCCAGAAACTAATTACTGGTACGCCCAGATTGCACAAACGGCACCAGAGGGGTCCCGAATGACAGCATAGTGTCTCTTGGGGTCCATAGATCTGGGCGGGCATATGACAATGCCTCCGCATTCCTGACAGGTCTGGAGGCTCTTTTCCAGTGACCGGACCTCAAAGTAGGGGATCCAGACCGGCGGGATCCCGGCATTCACGCCGCGTGCATGACAGATCCCGGCCAGTACCTCTTCGCCCTCAGTCATCGCATAGTCCTCGTACCCGCCCATATCAACGGCTTTGGATTCCCATCCGGCAACCCGGGTGTAAAAGTCTTGGATATTCTCTGCGTGTTCCACGGTCAGGTCTATCCATAGAGGGGATTTCGTTTTTGGCATGGGCTTATTGACTCAAAGCAGTGATGTTTCAGAAAGGGTGTTTCAGCAGTTCGAATCTTCCTTCCCGGAAGGATCTCTGCGGCCTATTGATGTTTGCCCCGGTAAATATAAGAGAATTAGAGTTGGTAAGTGACCATAGACTCATCTGAACCATGCATTCCTTTGCGGATACGCGGGAACAGCAGTATGGACAGGAACTCTGCCCTGCTGTGTAAACGAAATCAACCACATTTTGATGTCAGGTCTGTAACGGATCGTGAGCAGAAACGGGACATGGATCCAACGAATATCCCAGCACTGAACGCCCGTACGGAGATGCACAACTTTCCCCCAATCGCGTATATTCTGCATGGTTGCCACTATACATCATGAGTGATTCTGATCGCAGATCCCCCAATATAAAAGACCGGGGAAGGGCAAAGTATTTCCATGGGCGGAAGGGAATTCTGGCCGACTTGAGGGAACGCCTGAAGTGGACGGAGAAAGATCCCAGAAAAGGGACCACGTTTCTGATCCAGGCGGCACCTGGCGCGGGCAAGAGTGCACTGCTCTATAAGTGTGCAGAACTGGCGGAAGGGCAGGGCTGGGAGACATTGAAGATCAACACGAAGGCGCTCTGGGACACGGATGCCTTGTGTCAGATACTGGAGGGGGGCTGGAAGCACCTGCTTAACGAGATCGCCGTAAATGCAGGATTTGATAAATGGATTCAAATTCAGGGGGCCGCGAAGTTTAAGCTCCCCGGTCACACCCCTCAGAGTATCATCGAACGGGGGAAGGACCCGCTCCTGCTACTCTTGGACGAGGCCCAAACGCTGGGGACGGGGATGGCACCCACGTATGTGCGTTACGAGATCGTAAAGGTGTTTCTTGACAGTCTTCATAACGGCGGCATGGGGAGGCCCGTGATGCTGGCCGTAGCCGGGTTGAGTGCAACGAAGCGAGCCTTCAAAGATCTGGGCGTGTCCAGATTTAAGGCGAATTGCTACGTAGAACTGGGCCCGCTGAAACCGGAAGCAGAGCGGGAGGTGATCAAGGACTGGCTTAAGAAGGAGGGGCGGGCGAAGGGGGATCCCGCGCCCTGGATTGATGCGATTATGCAGAAGACCCATGGTTGGCCGCAGCATGTGGCCGCCTACGCGCAGGCCGCTGCGTTCCGGGTACGGACGGATAAAAGAGCGATGACTCCGCAGGGGCTGCAGGCGGTGCTCGAAGTGGGGGAGCTGAAACGAATAAAATTTTATAAATCCAGAGCGGGAGGGCTTGACGAGGATCACCGCACGGCTATCGCCATCGCCTTTGCGAGTGCACGCAAGGATCAAACACAGACCAGAAAAGAAATTATGACATCTCTATTACAGGATGTAGAGAGGCAGGAGGCATCTGAAATCTTTAAACTAGCGCTTCATGATGGGGTACTAGACCACAGGAATGGGCGCTATGCGATTCCGATCCCGTCCATGTTTGACTGGTTCATCGACAATTACTTTATTGAGCGGGGTCCACCCGACTAATTTCCTCCTGGTCAGGATTTCCCGCCGAACAGCCCCTTAGACTTACCCCCAGGGGATGTTCCTATTGGCCATGGCCCTCTCCTCGAATCCGACCGTGACATAAAGCGATAAGACGCTACTATTCCTGCGCATCCGCCTGAAATGCAAGTCTTCGCTCCACATACGAATGCCCTGTACTACGGGGATTGTCTGGACTGGATGAAAAAATGGGGGAGGGGGATTTCCGTTACGGCAGATGACCTGTTCAATTACATCTATGGTGTACTCCATGTCCCTTCCTATCGGGAAAAATATGCCGCAAATCTACACAGGGAGTTGCCCCGCATTCCCTTTCCGAAAGATGTCGGAGAGTTTCACGTTTTGGTTGAAGCCGGAAGGAAACCCGGCGAGTTGCATACGGGCTGCGAGGATGTCCATGAGTACCCAATCAGTTTTGAAGATGGGGGATGGGAATCCGCGAATGGAATGTTCCCGAAGCGTGGTTCCGAGTGGAGGAGCGTCCGATGCGTCATCCAGGAAAAGGGCTGCAGAAAGATCAATACAAGATCATCTATAACGGGCAGATTACCGTACAGAACATTCTCGAAAAGGCCTGTGATTATGTGGTGAACGGGAAATCAGCCATTGCATGGGTGATGGAAAGGCAGCGCATTAAGACTGACAAGAAAAGTGGGATCGTCAATAATGCGAACCGGTTTGCAGTGGGGACTATGCAGGATCCTGCCTATCCGCTCCGACTGCTTGCGAAAGTGATTACGGTCAGTCTGGAGACCGTCGGGGTTGTGGACACGCTGCGAGATATCACGTTCCGGGAGGCGGGGCAGTGATGGTGCTGGGAAACTAGTTGCGACATGGAGGCCCTAAAGCTTGTGTGGAAGAACTGTGCATTTATCATGACTTCGACAAAACGGGACTCTTGATGGTGGGTTTCGCAAGGGAGGGATGCTGGTGCCGAGATAAGGAGGCACTGCTTATCCCGCTAAAAAAGTTCCGTACGCTATAATGAGCGTGATCACACCACCGAATATCCCGATCATCCAGCGCGTTGAGTTGATCTTGCTGTCCTGTGCGTCTATCCTTGCAGTGAGTACTTCAAATCTGGAAAGTACAACCTCTTTGAAACTCGCTATTTCGGTGCTTACATTTGATCCTGACATGGAGAGAATGAGTTCTGAAAGTTCAGGGATTTCGTCTTTAGACAAGTCCCCTTCTCCTTTTGCCAACCTGTGAAGAAAAGAAAACAGACATGTCGTATCTGATCTGTGGTCAGACATACTTTAACCAACCATTCCTACACTCGGCGGGTTTCAAAACGTTCTGTTTCATTCTGCAAGATGTTCTCTGGCATAGCTTTGTTTGACAATTCCTGCATATGATCAGCGGCAATAGATAATACGGGGAACGAGACTCTTGATGGAGTTTGAAAGGGAAGATGCTGGCACTGAGATAAGGAGACGCTGCTTATCCCGCTAAAAAAGTGCCGTACGCTATAATGAGCGTGATCACACCACCGAGTATACCGATCATCCAGCGCGTTGAGTTGATCTTGCTGTCCTGTGCGTCTATTCTTGCAGTGAGTATATCAAACTTTGCATCTGAGGATTCTGCAAGCGCATCCACCCTTGCAGTGAGTGCTTCAAATTTCGAAAGTATAACCTCTTTGAAACTCGCTATTTCGGTGCTTACATTTGATCCTGACATGGAGAGAATGAGTTCTGAATGTTCATGGATTTCGTCTTTAGACAAGTCCCCTTATCCTTTTGCCAACCTGCGAAGAAAAGAAAACAGACGTGTCGCATCTGATCTGTAGTCAGACATACTTTAACCAATTATTTCTACACTCAGCGGGATTCAAAGCGTCTTGTTCCATTTTCAAGTACTTATTTGAATCAGGCTTGAATTAAAGCCGCTGGCGGAGTTGTGTGCTCATGTTGTTTATGAAACTGGAGCATATTGCAAAACCCTCAATCTTGAAGATTTTTATTCCCCTGAGTGCACCCAGGAGCGCTTTTTACCTGGATTATTTGTTTTGCAAGAATCCCAACCGTATAGGGCTGTCGATGAATAATCAGCTCAGAATTTAGTGTTTTGACTGGATGCAAACCGTAGGGATTGCAGGGAGCCGAAATGTCGTCCAGAAATATAGGTGCGCCCTGATTTATCTGCTCCTTCATCGGGGGCATATGTCGTTCCAGTCCGATCAGGATGGGCGGCGAGGCGAGATATTTTTCTACGAAGGCGCAGTCCGCATACGCCGGGATCTACACATTCCGCTGGTGGTCATGAATCGCTTATTGAAAAGATTCTACGATCAGAGCATCATGCAATGCTCAGAGTCGGGCTTACGGATGATCCAGTTGGGAACCACCACACCACCAAAAGACTTGAAGGATGGAACCGTCTACGGATACGAACCGGCTCTATGCTCTGCTGAGGAAACTGCTGAAGGAGGGGCGGAAGCCGGAGGAGACCAACGAACTAAGCAACGAGGTTTTTAACATGGCAGGTAACAATGTTATCACCCAGTTCAACGCCAAAATGAAGGCGCTGCGGGTGCAGGGGGGAATCCACCCAGGTACAACTCGTCGTGATGCGCTGGATGCTCGGCATGCTGGTTGCCTACGGCACGTTCTTCGCAGGCGGCTGCGTCCAGACGGTGCCGCGAAGTCACTGGGAATTTGATCCACCTTGCCGGAATTGGCACCTGTGCGTGCACTCTCTTTTGTGTCCATCCGAGAATCGCCCATAACTATAACTATATGGGATTCTCGGATAGATACTGACAGACAGGCAAGAGAAAGCAAGAGCACTGAATGCTGCAACCGGGGTAAAAAAAACGACCATAGAGTTCCGGAATGAGGAGGGTTTTGCAGATGGATGACCATTCAACTGTCGAGGTCGGGAAGGCTGTGGAATTTCCTTGGATGAACTGTGCATTTATTGTGTGCATTTTGTTGACTATCGGTATGGATTTTAGCGGTATCATTGTAGCGCAACTGACCCCGATCCATTTCTTTATTTACTCATGCCGCATTCAACCGGTCTTCGGAACCGCTTCACTCGTGAAAACAGGCCCCAGCCCCCTTCCAGAACTGCCATTGCACTGGCATCCTTAACGGTAGAAAAGGTCCTCTATGAAATTGAACTGCTAGACGATGCCCGGTGGATCCTTGGGCAGCGGCGAGGACATTCCTGGTACAACGAGGATGGTGCCCATCTAGCCGAAGCGACGCAGATTAAGGCGATCCGAATTCCTGCGCGGAGACACTGACCCAAATTCGCAGATGATTTAAGGCAGACCAACCCCTCCTGCCCTCCATCAAATCGAAACTGCTTCAAATCCCCCTGGATGATCCCCAGGTGCCTCTGGAGAGATCCAGACGAATATATTCCAGATTATCCCCGCTGGTAGATGAACTTCACCGCAGACCATGTCTCATCAACCGAGCAGATTTTCACGTCAACCATCCCGATTGCCCGTCCGATCCTCAGAATAACATTCATGGATAAGTTGGTCCTTCTGCCTGAACTCTTCTTCGGCCAGGAAATCCATAACATGCCCCGATCCTTTAAGGTCGGGAGCGCAATATCCAGCAACTCAATCAGACGATCCTGACGATCAGAAAACAGGTGGACAAAATCAGCCCCATCCACGGGAGATTCTTCAGGGATCAACGGCGCGTCCGCAATCAGTTGGGGGTAATTGGATGGCGGATCAAGTGCGTAGGCACGGATCCCCTCCTTGAGTCCTAACTTTACAGCCAATGTCTGGGCAGCCACGGGGTGATCAGATCTGGTTCGTTTTTGCAAAGATACAATAAATTGCGTACCATACAGGGGAACTCCCTTTTTTCTTGATGCGACATCTTTTTCTCCTTATAGTCATTGCATCTGCCGGATGCACGCAGGTACAGTCCCCGAATGTCATCTATATCCTTGCCGATGACCTGGGATATGGAGAACTGGGCAGTTATGGACAGACGCTGATCCAAACCCCCCATCTGGACCAATTGGCGGCGAATGGAATGCGGTTTACACAGCATTACAGTGGTAGTCCGGTATGTGCACCGAGCCGTTGCGCATTGCTGACCGGCCTGCATACCGGGCACTGTCAAGTCCGTGACAATTATGAACTTGGGGGCTTTGCAGACAGCACCGAACGCGGGCAACTTCCATTGGAAGAAGGGACTTATACGCTTGGGCATATGATGCAGGAGGCCGGCTACACAACGGCGATCATTGGAAAATGGGGGCTCGGAGGTCCACATTCCATCGGGATCCCCACGGAGCAGGGATTTGATTATTTCTACGGATATCTGGATCAAAAACAGGCACATAACCATTATCCTTCCCATCTCTGGCGGAATACCGAATGGGATACGCTTGCCAACGGCTATTTTCATCCACATCAACGGTTTGAAGGTCTGGATCCAAATGATTCAGCTGCCTATGACCGTTACAAGGGACCAGACTATGCTCCAGATCTGATGACCCACGAAGCCGAGGCGTTCATCCGGCAGCATGCGGCAGAGCCATTTTTCCTTTATTTCGCACATACAGTGCCACACCTTGCCCTCCAGGTGCCGGACGAAGAGTTAGCACCTTATGAAGGTGCTCTGACGGAATCGGTCTATGATGGCAGCAGTGGTTACCTGCCTCATATTCGACCTCAATCTGCCTATGCAGCCATGATTACCCGCATGGATGCGCATATCGGGCGGATCATTAAGGTTCTTCATGAACTCGGACTTGAAGAGCAGACCCTCATTGTATTCTCGAGCGACAATGGTCCCACCTATACGGGAGGTGTGGATACTGCACAGTTCCAAAGTTCGGGCGGGCTTCGGGGCGGCAAGGGCGAGGTCTATGAGGGCGGGATTCGCGTACCCATGATTGCGACCTGGTCAGGTATGATTCCACCTGGATCAACGACTGACCATGTATCCGCATTTTGGGATGTGATGCCTACGCTTGCCGATCTTGTGGGAATTGATCTGATGGAAGAGGTAAATGGTGTGTCCTTCCTTCCGGTACTCATGGGACAGGATCCTCCTGCACCAAGTGAGATGTACTGGGAATACCATGGCCGTGGATGGAAGGGAGCACAGGCCGCAAGGATCGGCCCATGGAAGGGGGTGCGAACGGGGGGGCACGACAATGCCGCTGCTCCAGTGAATGTCTACCACCTGGAGAATGATCCAGGAGAGTTGACCAATCTTTCAGTTACACATCCCGATGTTATGCAGGATCTGCTGGCTATCATGCAGTCACGGAGTCAATCAAAAATTGAGCGGTGGAATTTTGCGGAGTAAGTCCGGCTAATATCGAAGTGAGCCTCGCACATTCACGCCAAGATTCCCCAGTTTCGCTTCGCGGCCGTGCGCCAAGCCAAAGACAGAGAGTGTGAAGCGCTCCCACGGATGGAGTTCTCCACCCAACCGGTACATCATTCCCCACGGTAACCGGGTCATCCCCATGACGGAGCGAGCCACGCCGTCTTCCCAGGGAACGCTGTATCCAAGCTCTAATTCCGTCCGGTGTGCGGCTGCCCCGAGCGGCACTGCATCCAGAATTATAGGCTGACGATATATGGACATCCCCTGACCGCGCCCCCAGGATGGACGCAGGCTCGCCATCACCCCCTCCGATCTGCTGCCCACCTGCAAGGACCCCGAAATGCCCCACTCAGTAAACCCGTCTGCCGTGTGCATGACCAGTCCCTGCGTATGCACATCTCCACGTAAATACCACGCCGGGTTTGCAAACCGTATGCCGCCGCCGAACTCAAGTCCAGTACCCGTTTCTGCGCTCCCGCCATCCTGCCGTACATTTGCTTCGACATAAGGACGAATTCCACCTGTGATCTGTGTAGTCATCTCCAGACCCGCACGGATCCGGTACACCTCTGTCATTATGTTATGATCTTTGATCTCTGCGCCCGTCACCAGAATATCTCCGTGATATCTCAGCCCCACTATACCTGCCTGCGCCAATGTGCCTCGAACCCCCATCGAACCAAATCGTGACATGAGGCTTCCTTTTAACTGCAACACCTCTGCATTGCCTCGACCCGCTCCTGCACTGAGCCACACATTCCATCCCATACGAGAATATGATACATATGGATAGACTCCCGTCACCCCCGAGGTGATCTCGCCTGACTGATCATGCACCCCAAATGATCCGTCTCCTTGACTGTGTGCAAGAAGTATTCCAAGCAGCCAGCTGCCTCCTCCCATTTTTTGCATCCGGTAGTCCGCGCCAAGGACCCCCGTGGTGACCTCTCCGCGGAGCGTCAGCGCATCGTCTCCCTGACCATTGAATTGCCGGAATGCACCGTGTCCCCATACGCTGAATGAGCCACCGGATAGTGTCAGGCTCTGATACATGCGGCAACCTGCCAGAATCTCGCCCAAAGATGGATCCCACGAAGAGGTTGAATACCAGAGTTGAGCCATTTTTGCACGTTCTGCCGCCGCACACATTGCTCCGTCTGCTGCTGAGCGGAACCGGTTTCCCAGTGCGTTAACGATCTGCATCGAAGAAGTTCGCACAAACCGCGCCGTGTACGCTTCCATAACCCGTTCGCTGACCGTTGTGGTCTCCTGGATCGTTGCGGTGCCGATCCCTTTTGCAATCTCTGCATGCTTTGAGGATATCAGATGCACGGTGAACGTTTCTTCCCGCCAATCCGCCCCGCCCTTCAGGATCGGTACGGCAATCACAGCCTTCACGGCTCCCGGTGCAATGGTTACGATACCTGAAGTCGCTTCGTAGTCCTCTCCCGCTTTGGCCGTTCCATCCTGTGTCTGGTATGCGACCGTTACCCGTTGACGTTGCGGCGGCGACAGCGATACACGAAACCGGACCATCCCTTCTTCTTCCGACACCAGCGCATCCTCAACCTGGAGAATCGCACTCCCGTCATCTTCCATGATCATTCCCGTCCCGGTTCCACGCGCAATGATTGCACCACGCGGATTCGACAGTGTCACCCCAAACCTTTCCTCCCCCTCTGGAAGGTCATCATCAATGATCGCAATTTCAATCACACCACGGGTTGCACCCGGATCAAAGATCACAACTCCGCGTGATGCCGTATAGTCCAGCCCCGCCTCTGCCTCTATATCCGAACTCGCATACTGTACCGTTACGATTTCATCCGAGGGGCGATTTAATTCAATGTGCAGGCGCAGGCTGCCGGCATTTTCAAACTCTCTCTCATCATAGATGGAAATCATTAATGCCTCCGGGCGCTGATCATCGTCGGTGATCGTGACTCGGGCAGTGTGTGTGATCTCGTTGCCACCTCCCGAAGCAGTGAGCGTGAGTGTAATATGATCATCCTCAAAATCGGCATCCTCTCTTGTGGTCAATGTTACGGTTTGGGGAATCCGCCAATTCATGCGTGTGAATGTGAGCGAGGTTTGGTTCAAAATCAGATCCGTCCCGGCATGCCCAATGATGCTTAAGGTCATAGGTTCGGATGGCTGTGCGGATAAATTAACCGCGAATGGATGGGTGTCCCCTTCCTCTATCCTCACTTCTTCCGGAGCTAAGATCTGTACTTCATCATTGTCTATGATCGTTACATTGACAGATCGCACGACCCCTGCGTAACCACCTCCATCGGCCCTTAAGGTCAGCACTTCCGAGTCATTCACAAAATCATCATCTTCAGCGGCCGTCAGCGTTATCATCTGTGGCATCTGCCAGTTATCAGGCCTGAAGATCAGGTTTGCTGGAGTCACGGTGAGATCCCCCACTGGGCTGGAGACGGTCACCGTCACCGTACTGGAAGGCTTCTGGGCGAGTGCAATCTCGGATTCCTCCGAACTCCCCTCTGGAACAGTTACTCGTGCCCGCGCATCAATCCCCGGTGCGTCACGGTCTATGATCGTCACCGACACCGTTCGGGAGATGCCGGTGTAGCCGGTGCCCGTGGCTGTCAGGGTCACCCAGATATGATCGTCAATCAAGTCATCGTCTCCTGTGGCATGTAGCGTTATCTCCTGTTCCTGATCCCAGTTCCCCGAACCAAAAGTACTCATGATGGGCCCCAGTGTCAGGTCTGTTCCCGCAGGCCAGGTCAACTCCACCAACACTTCGTCCAGCGGCTCTGAGTTCAATGAGATTGAAAATGTACTAGCTGCCCCCTCCACCACGGACACGGACTCGGGAGCCTTGATTCCAGCTTCATCATTATCAGTGATGATCACCTCAATCTGGGAGGGCGCTCCGGCAATTACCCCGGATGGTAACATCCCCAATTTCACCGTGAAGTTCTCATCCCCCTCCATCACATAATCCTGCACTGTGGAGATAATATAAGATCCGCTCGTCTCCCCCGTGCTGACCTCCATTTGCACTGGAGACCGTGTCTGGTAATCCTGAGCATCCGCAGTACCCCCGGTGACGGTTAATGGAATGATCATGTCGGTGTGAAATCCCCTGGACAGTACTGCCGTCACGGTGACAGGGGCTCCCTCATTGACGGGATTGGGATCCGCCAGTAAATGGATGGTCACCTCTTGCGGTGGCCCCCTCTCTCGGATCGTCACCGGCTGGGACGATGGTCTGCCAGGGCTTAATTCTGCCGGTAGAGGACTCCCCAAGGCTACGATAAAGGTCTCGTTCTCGGTGTCCAGATCCCAGACGGTCGTAATCTGCCCAGACCCCTCCCTCTGCCCACGGAAAATCGTTACACTTGGAAGCGGTGTATAGTCGCCAGTCTCAGGTGCCGCATTCGTGCTGTTATTATACTCCAGGGGAATGATCAAATCGGAGTCCAGTGCCCCCGTCAGCATTGTCGTGACCGTAACCGGATCTCCCTCATCTACTTCCTCTGGATCCACAAACAGCGTCACTTCTACCGGAGGAGGCGGGTCACCATCCTCTGTAATCGTGAGTTCCACCGAGGATGGGGAGCCGGCTGCTGTTCCCGGAGGCAATGCCCCCAATATCACTCTGAATGTCTCATCTCCTTCAAAGACAATATCATTATTCGTCGGGATCTCTCCCGATCCGGCCAGTGCTCCTTCGGTGATTGTGATGCTTTCAAGAGGAACATAGTCTCCAGGCTCTGTCGTGCCGTCAAAATAGATCAGGTTGATCTGTGCCTCATTGGACAACACCTCAGACAGCGTCGCCGTCAATGTAATCGTGCTTCCCTCCACGACCGAATGCGGGTTCGCTGATAAACGCACCTTCACATCATCGTCATCCACGATGATCACGGTAGTTTCATGCGATGTATGATAGCCGCCACCGGTGGCCAAAAGTGTCAAAGAGACGGCCTCATTTGAGGCATTATTATCCTCAGCCGCTGTCAGCGTCAGTGTTTGTGCAACGTTCCAATTGGAATCGGTAAATATCAACTCTTCCAGATCCAGAGCTAAATCAGTGTTCCTATACCCGGTGATCGCTACGGTAACATTATCCGATGGCTGCGCCGTAAGCACCACATCCAGCGTATTGGTACTGCCCTCGTCCACAAGCACTGATTCCGGTGCTGAAATTCCAGCTTTATCGTTATCCGTAATCGTCACGGCCACCTCGTGGGATGCGTCGTAACCTCCGCCTGTGGCCAAAAGTGTCAATGTCACTGCGTCATTGGATAGATCTTGATCATCTTCGGCGGCAGTCAATGTGATGGTCTGCGCAGCATCCCAATTTGAATCCGTAAATATCAAAGCTTCCGCATCCAGTGTTAAATCTGTGACCGCATGCCCGGTGATTATTACCGTAACATTGCCGGATGGCTGCGCCGTAAGTGCAATATCCAGCGTATTGGTGTTTCCCTCAACGACGGCCACCGACTCCGGTGCCGAAATCTTCGCCGCATCATTGTCCGTAATCGTCACGGCAACCTCGTGGGATGCGTCATAACCTCCGCCCGTGGCCAAAAGTGTCAGTGCCACGGCATCATTCAATGCATCATCATCATCGGCGGCAGTCAATGTGACCGTCTGAGCAGCATCCCAGTTGGAATCGGTGAATATCAATTCCTCCGTATCGGGAGTTAAATCTGTGCTCGTATGCCCGGTGATCGTTACCGTAACATTATCCGATGGTTGCACCATAAGCACCACATCCAGTGTATTGGTACTGCCCTCGTTCACAACCACCGCCTCCGGTGCCGAAATCTTCGCCTTATCATCGTCCGTAATCGTCACGGCAATCTCATGTGATGCGTCATAACCTCCGCCCGTGGCCAAAAGCGTCAGTGTTACCGCGTCATTCAATGCATCATCATCATCGGCGGCCGTCAGTGTTATTGTTTGATCAATATTCCAATTGAAATCGGTAAACATCAATTCTGCTGCATCCAGTGCTAAATCTGTACCTGCATGCCCGGTGATCGTTACTGTAACATTGCTCAACGGCCGTGTTGAAAGTAGAATGTCCAACGTATGGACACTCCCTTCATCCATAACCACCGATTCTGGCACCATAATCTTCCCATCGTCATTGTCGGTAATTGTTATCTCTACCACCTTCGGGGTTCCTGCTATGACCGTAGACGGCAGCCCGCTTTCATGGACCGCGACCATAAACGTCTCGTCTTCCAGCCCATCATCATCCTCAGTGATTCCTATTCTCACAATCCCCGTTGTATTGGTCCCTGCACCAGGGATCGTAATACTGCCCGTGACTAAATTTCCATAATCGCTGGGTTCGGCTGTCCCTGCTGTAATCGTCAGCGGAACCGTTACATCCATAGCCGGAACTTCCGCAATCTCGGCGGTGATCGTCACGGTCCCTCCTTCGTCCACCGGGTTTGGGGATGCCGACAGCGTGATGGTCGGCTTATCATCGTCCGTGATCGTGATCAGGACTGATTTTGGGTTCCCTGTGATGACCGTAGACGGTAGACTACTCTCGTCAATTGACACCGTAAACGTCTCGTCCTCCCAGTCAGTCACATCCGATTCCTGGGGGATATTGATCCGTGCTGTCCCGGTCGTGGCACTTCCGGCTCCGGGAATTGTAATGTCTGCCGGCCGACCATAGTCGCCCGGTTCTGCGGTCCCCGCTGTAATCTCCAGAGGAATTGTAAGATCACCCACTAGATCCTCCGAAATCTCTGCCGTGATCATCACCGATTCTCCTTCATTCACCGGATTCGGGGATGCTGTCAATGTAATGGTCGGTTTCTCGCTGATCGTTATCAGCACGGAAGCCGGCGATCCTGCTATGACCGTAGACGGCAGACGACTCGCATCAATCTCCACCACAAACGTATCGTCATCGGGATCCGTATCTGGATAGGTCGGGATCGTTTTCCCGGCTGTTCTACTTTGCCGGAGAAGTGGAACTAATATTGAATTCTGATTGCCATAGTCTTCCTTTTCTGCTGTTATGGGGGTCAATGTCAGCGGAATCATCTCCCCCCTCGGAAGCGGCGTTCCCGTGAGCGTTACCGTTATCTCCACATCATCCCCCTCACCCACCGGTGTGGTCGCAGACAGATGTACTGCAGGTTTCTCTGTAATCGTCACTACATGCTCTGTCATATGCCCCACCCGAACATGAGGATCCAGGGCAGGTTCATCAATCATAACCGTAAATGTCTCATCTCCAGTATCCGCATCTGCCGGTATGGGAAGTATTTGTTTGCCGGAATACCCCTCTGGCGGGATGGTGATCATAACCACCTGAGGCGGCGAGCCATAATCTTGAGGCTGGGCCGTACCGGGAATGAGCCGTACAGGAACTCGTATCTCACTGTTGATCGGGACTAGAGGCGGAGGAATGAGTGCCACATCCAGATGTAACTCCGAACCTTCGGGGACCGAATTCGGGTTGGCATACAACTCTATCGTCGGCTTCTCGTCATCGGTGATTGTGATCAGAATGGATTTTGGATTCCCTGCGACAACCGTGGGCGGCAAGCGATCCTCATCAATTGCCACGGTAAAGGTCTCGTCCTCCTCGTCCAGCGCATCCGGCTCCTGAGGAATGCTGATTGTCCAGATTCCGGTCATGACACTCCCTGCACCGGGAATCGTAATATTTGGCAACATGCCATAGTCTCCCGCTTCCGCCGTCCCGGAGGTCAGTGTCAGCGGAATAATTATGTCCATGACCGGATCCTCCGAAATCGTCGCTGTAATCACTACGCCTGAACTCGCCCCTTCCAGTATTGGATTCGGAGATGCGGTCAGCGTGATGGTCGGCTTATCATCATCAGTGATTGTAATCAGAATTGATTTCTGGACTCCGGCGGTGACGGCAGGCGGCAGATTTCCTTCATCAATTGCCACCGTAAAGGTCTCATCCTCCCAGTCCAGCGCATCCGATTCCTGAGGAATACGGATCGTACCGATTCCAGTCCTAATATTCCCTGCACCGGGAATCGTAATATTTGGCAACATGCCATAGTCCCCCGCTTCTGCTGTCCCGGCAGTCAGGAGTAACGGGACCGTCACATCAGTGGCCGGATCTCCCGAAATCGTTGCCGTGACGGTGACGGACTGCCCCTCGTCTACCGGATTGGGAGAAGCCGACAGGGAGACGGCCGGCTTATCATCATCGTCGATGATCCTGATCAGTATTGATTTCGGGTTCCCTGTGATGACGGTAGACGGCAGATTGCTCTCATCAAGCGCCACGGTAAAGGTCTCGTCCTCCCAGTCAGATGCACTGGACTCCTGGGGAATTGCAATTGTCCCTTTTCCAGCCGTCACATTCCCGGTTCCCGGTATCGTGATACTTCGCAACATGCTGTAGTCCCCCGCTTCTGCGGTCCCGGCAGTCAAGAGTAACGGGATTATTATATCACTGGCCGGATCCTCCGAAATCGTGACCGTGACGGTAACGGAACTGCCCTCGTCCACCGGATTGGGAGCAGCCGACAGGGAGACGGTCGGTTTATCATCATCGGCAATTGTAATCAGAATTGATTTCCGGACTCCGGCGGCGAGGGCAGGCGGCAGATTTTCCTCATCAATTGCCACCGTGAAGGTCTCGTCCTCCCAGTCAGATGCATTGGACTCCTGAGGAATCGTGATTGTCCCCGTCCCAGCCGTAACATTTCCGGTTCCCGGTATTGTGATACTCGGCAACACACCATAGTCCCCCGCTTCTGCGGTCCCGGCAGTCAAGAGTAACGGGATTATTATATCACTGGCCGGATCTTCCGAAATCGTTGCCGTGACGGTGACGGACTGCCCCTCGTCTACCGGATTGGGAGAAGCCGACAGGGAGACGGTCGGCTTATCGTCATCGGCAATTGTAATCAGAATTGATTTCCGGATTCCGGCGGTGAGGGCAGGCGGCAGATTGCTCTCATCAATCGCCACCGTGAAGGTCTCGTCCTCCCAGTCAGATGCATCGGGCTCCTGGGGAATTGCAATGGTTCCCGTTCCAGCCGTCACATTCCCGGTTCCCGGTATTGTGATACTCGGCAACATGCCATAGTCCCCCGACTCCGCCGTCCCGGCGGTCAAAAGTAACGGAACCACTACATCACTGGCCGGGTCCTCCGAAATCGTTGCCGTGACCGTGACGGAGGATCCCTCGTCCACCGGGTTGGGAGAGGCTGATAAACTGACCGTAACCTTATCATCATCTATGATTTTTATCTCTATCTCGGATGGATCCCCTGCCACCACCCCGTGCGGCAGTCTCCCCAATGCCACCGTAAATGTCTCATCGTCCTGCTCAGCATTATCTTCCGCAGTGAATATAATGAACTGACCGGTCGTCACACTGCCGGTTCCAGGGATGACTGTACCGCCTGCAAATATATTTCCATAATCGCTCAACTCTGCCGTTCCGGCAGTAATGGTGAACAAAATCGGCACATCTGTCAATGGATCCTTCGAAATCGTCGCCGTGATCGTGACCTTTTCTCCTTCTTCCACTGGGTTTGGCGAGGCTGAAAGTGTGATCTTCGGCTGATCATCATCCTTAAAATGGAGTTTCACATAACCGGTTCTTCGAACGATCCCTCCCAGAATTTCCAGATCAATGTGCAGCGTCGCGTCGGTGTCGATGGTATGGTTGTCGGCATGAGATACGGTAACCATCTGATCCGTGTCCCAGGTGGATTTTGTGAATACCAGATCAGTCTTGTCAAGCGTCACAGGGATTGCTTCGCCGGAACGCTGCGTCATTCGCACACGTGCCCTTTTCCCTAAAGGGGGGCTCGTCAACTGAACGTTGAACGTTTCAGTTGAGCCCTCTTGAAATGGATCAATCGCTGACGGGCTCAGAACCGGTTCAGGCCGTGCACTGTCCAGAATTATGATTTCCACTGATTTCGGATTTCCGGCAGCCACGGTTGCGGGTAATCCCCCTTCATCAATCGCCACCGTAAATTCTTCATCGTCCAGATCATCGGCATCTGTCTCAACCGGAATCGTAAGTGTTCCCGTGCCGGTCGTGATATTCCCGGTTCCGGCAATGGTGATGGCTGGCAGCGGGCCATAGTCATCGGATTCCGCGGAACCTCCAGGAAGGATGGTCAGAGGAACGATCACATCTGTCGCCGGATCCTCCGAAATCTCTGCTGTGACGGTCACCGACCCGCCCTCGTCTACAGGATTTGGAGACACTGAGAGGGTGATTCTCGGCTTGTCATCATCCTTAAAATGGAGTTCCACATAACCGGTTCTGCGAACGGTTCCTCCCAGAACTTCCAGATCAATATGGAGTATAGCGTCGGTGTCGATGGTACGGTTGTCTGTATGAGAAACCGTGACCACCTGATCCGTATCCCAGGTGGATTTTGTGAACTCTAATTCCGTCTTGTCAAGCGATACAGGGACTGTTTCGCCGGACCGCTGTGTCAGTCGCACACGTGCCCTTCTCCCGAAAGGCTGTTTGGTCAGCCGAACGCTGAAGGTCTCACTTGAACCCTCCCAGAAAGGGGCAATCGCGGACCGGTTCAAGACCAGTTTAGGCCGTGCACTGTCCAGAATCGTTACATCCACCGATTTCTGGCGCCCGGGAGCCACCGTAATAGACAATCTTGCCTCATCAATGGTCAGGGTAAACTCTTCATCATCCCGGTCACTGGCATCCGTCTCAACCGGAATCGAAAGTATTCCGGTTGCACTTGTAATATTCCCGGCACCGGGAATCGTAATGGTTGGTAACGAGCCGTAGTCACCTGGTTCTGCACTGCCCCCGGACTTAACCATCAGCGGAACCGTCACATCCGCAGGCAGATCCTGCGAAATCGTTGCCGTGATGGTGATTGATCCTCCTTCGTCCACAATGGTTGGAGACCCTGACAATGTGACGGTCACAATATCATCCGGAATCAGTCCGGCAATCATTGCCCTTCCATCCGAATGCCCCTCCGTGGCCGGCTTCAATATCTTTTTCAGCGTATCATGGCTCACAGTTTGTGAATTTCCTAAAACACTGAAATCGTCTATCCAGTCATCCGCCTCAACTCTTGAGTCAGACTTGTTCTGGCCGGATGCAACTCTCTGTGCAATGGAGGGGCTGAAAAGGTTTGCAACTGTGAAGTCGATTCCAGGCTGAGCGGCTCTCCGGCTGCCAATCTTGTCAGATTCGGTGAATCCCACACTGACTGACAAAGCTACCAAGACAAATACATACAAATCTCGCATCTCGGAAGCAGTCTATTTCGTCATCTGCACCACAAAAAGCGGCACAGATCAGATCAGAACAAATCACCCCGATATCCAGCTCTCTGCAAAGACGATCTCAATTGTGCTCTTAACTGCACATTTACTTGCAAAACGATGAATTTCAGGATAACCCGGTCTTGAGTCAAGATCTACTCGTGACATTAATAATACGGTTTTTTTTTTGGAGTTTGTCAAAAAAACTCATAATGTAGGCAGAAAAAATGTGCACGGTTATGTCTCCGGTTGAGCGCGGTCTGATGAATTCTGGTCTAAGGTTCAAGCGGCCATTCACATCCATCAGGCTCCGGATCAAGAGATTGTCCTGTCTACAATCACTAAAAAAGGTGAGGTGCTGCAGCGGGCGCAGCACCCAATGCGGTCCGGCAATCCAATATCAGCAGATACGCGCTGATCGGAAGCGGATTCCGTCATGGTGAATTCCAGTAGTATTCACGGCTAATCGGTGGTGAGATCACAGTATTTGATGAAGCGCTGGTGCAGGGCAGGATTAAAAATAAACGCTTGGAATCTAAGCGACCTGTGTCTGCGAAGCAAAAAAAAGAAAAAAACTGTATTATTGTCACCCAATCTTTAATCCATTCATAAGACCAATGGTCACAATACTCTCGCTATGGCTCCCGATTCTCATCGCCTCTGTACTGGTCTATATTGTGGCAGTGTTCCTCTATATGGCAACGCCCCTGCATTCTAGAGACTTTGCTAAACTCCGGAACGAGGATGCGGTGATGGATGTACTGCGTGCGCAGGGAGTGACCCAGGGGCAATATATGTTTCCGGGGGCTGAGAGCAATAAGGATTGGTCCTCGCCAGAATGGATCGAAAAGGCAGACCGGGGGCCCGTTGGCCTTCTCTTTGTTCATGCCTCTGGAATCGGTATGCTGAAGCAGCTTGTTTTTCAGGGAATTTTTGTACTTGTGATCTCCACCATGGCGGGCTACATGGGTTCCGCCAGCCTCCCCCGCGGAGCCGAGTATCTGGAGGTATTTCAGGTGGTGGGGACTGCGGCTTTTCTAGCGCATTCGGCAGGACATTTTGTCCATGCAATCTGGTTCGGATTCAGCTGGAAAATAACATGGCTGCGTGCGCTTGAGGGATTGCTTTACGGCGTATTGACTGCGGGTATTTTCGGTTGGCTCTGGCCCGGGTAATCGTAAGCGCATAACTAGTGTCCGTCCGAAAAATATCTAACATCCCAAAAAAAGGGGGATTATGTCTCATTTTTCTCCACGATTTTGGGAACAAATCGTTGGATTTAAGGCGTATAAGGGGCAAAACCCTTCATCTTCATATTTCTACCATGCGTACTGTCTTTGATTCTCAGTTTTCTCTGGATACAACTCAAATGCAAGACATCGAAATAGATGCAAATAGTCGGGATGACATTGTGATGTGTCTCTATGGACTTCAGCAGCTCTTTTTGGATGACGAGATTCGTAAAAAACTCTTCGATTTATTGGAGAGGGAATACAAACCCGATGTACGCAAGGACCGAGGACGCCCTGGGATGGATCTTTGGCGGGTCTTGGTCTTGGCAATTTTGAAGCAGGCCACGGACTCCGACTATGATCGTCTTGCATTTCTGGCGAATGAGGTATCCGTGCTTCGGGAGATACTGATGCACGGAAAGGGAGATAAGACCCGCTACAACCGACAAACGATTCTCGACAATGTGTCGGCGCTCACTCCCACATTACTGGCGGAGGTCAATCAGTTGACAGTTGAGGCGGGGCATAAGATGGTGGAGCACCAGGCGGGGACGAATCTCAAAGGGCGCTGTGACTCCAAGGTGGTGAAGACGAATGCCCGTTATCCAACGGATATGCATTTATTGTGGGATGCAACGCGTTGCCTGATCCGTGAATGTTTCAAAGCGAGCGAAGCGTTTGGCATGGATGGATGGCGACAGCACAAGTCTCGGACCCAGAAGGTTTATGCGGCATTTCAGGCGATCCGCAATGCTCGGCGGTACCGATTCAACCGCAAGGGGGTGAAAGCCTATCTGCGAATCTGCCGTTTGAATGCGGCGAAGGGCAGAAAATTATGGAAGCAGTTGGATGAACAGGAGCAAAGGTTGAAGATGCAACGCGAAGGTGGAGAATGTTCCAGAGAGGACGAGATCACCTTGGAAGCGATCATTGCGACCAAGTCTTCAATTCTTGAGAAGTTAGATTATATAAATCGATTTGCCGACCAGATCCGACGTCGGGTTCTTGAAGGGGAAAAGATCCCTCATGGGGAGAAAGTGTTTTCGATCTTTAAGCCGTATACACGGTGGATTTCCAAAGGCAAAGCGGGGGTGCAATGTGAGTTGGGAGTTCCCGCGGCAATCGTGGAAGATCAGTATCAGTTCCTCCTATCCTATGTCATTCTATGGGACGGCACGGATAAGGATGTGGCGGTATCGCTGATCCGCGCTACCCAAAAACTTTATCCGGATCTCAAGACTTGTTCCTTTGATCGGGGCTTTTACAGTCCTGCGGTGAGCCGCGAACTCAACGATCTCCTGGAGGTGAATGCGATGCTGAAAAAAGGAGCTTGTTCAAAAGCGGAAAAGGCCTATCAAAACACCCCCGAATTCAAGCAGGCCAGGAAGGGACATTCCGCGGTGGAGTCGGCATTGAATAACTTGGATCACCGGGGCTGGTCCAAGGTTCGGGAGGTGAGCAAGGAGGACTTTGAACGGGTGGTAGCCACCGCGGTGGTGGCCGCCAATGTTCATCGGCTGGGACGGCTGGTACGCCAGAAGGTCCGTGAGCAGTTTGGGCTTGCGGCCTAAACAAAATTCCTTCACATTTGGGCCAAAAACAAGAAGCCTCTATCGGGCGAACGGGAGAGGTATGTCGATTGGATACGAAATATGCTCCGTTCGACGAAAAAATACATGCCCAAACCCACTAAAAGATCACATTCACGTGAAATCGTCCTCCCTGAACCCACAGTTCTGCATGATAACAGTTGTTATCTGATCAAAAAACATACCAACTAGCTATTTTCGGACATGCACTAACTAAAGTATTACGAAATCTGTCCGCTTTCGGGCGAAGGGGGCTGGCGGGCTGTGTTTTTTGTTTGATATCGGCTGCAGGTTTCCCGGTGTGTCAGGTGTCACCAACTCTGCTGCCTTGTGGTGTACAATTACCGGGACTGCTTTCTCCTTTTCTTACCGAGGCGGAGTCCGTGCAGACTTTGCCGCGCAAAAGATTTTGGGAATTCCTCAAGATCATCAAAGCCGAGTTCAATGTCGCGTCCACTGTGCGGGATGGATGCCGTCTTGAACATGTAGTCCCACAGGCTGAGACTGATTCCATAATTGATGCCGTACGGATGGCCCTCCGGCCAGTGCCTGGCATGGTGCCAAATGTGCATCTGCGGACTGTTGATGATGTATTTCAGGGGGCCCAGAGGGATCCAGATGTTGCTGTGATTCGCATGTCCGATGACCAGCGTAATCAGATAGACGATGAAGAACTCCTGAATCCCGAATCCAATCATGGCCAGCGGTATATACTGGAGTCCATTGTAGACAACGTTTTCCATCCAGTGAAACCGCAGGTGCGCTGCAAATCCCATCTCTTCCACCGAGTGATGCACCTTGTGAAACTCCCATAACGCCGGGACACGATGCAGGAGCCGGTGGACATTCCAGTGGATAAAATCACGGATCACAAAAAGCACCAGCAGCTGTGCCCATACGGGCAGGTTCCCCACCTGAATCGCCACCAGGTTCGTAATCCCGATACTGGCCAGAGCATCATTGAACAGGTTCACCACCACCATACTCGCCGCATTAAAAATGAATAGCGAAAACAGGAAGTAGTTGAAGAACATGTAGAAGAGGTCCAGCCAGAAATCATGCCGGAATTTCCTCTGCTCTTTTCTCCACGGAGCAAAAAACTCAAGTACAAAGAAGAATGCACTGACCCCGATCAGCCAATAGAAAAAATTGTGCCAGTGCGGGATGGTAATCTCCGTCCACAGGTAGTACGAGTAGGCCTCGTAACCACTCAGAAATACGTCCAGGTACTTTTCCATATCACTTATCCTGTGCGTGCATATCCCTCCATCCTTGCCAGAATGAACGTCTCAAAATAGGTATACATCGCCTGATGTTGCGGCAAAGCCAGTTCCGGATCCTGTTCCCATAACTCTTTGGCCGCTTCCTGTGCCTTTTCCAGAGTGGGTGCATCCTCCGGGATCTCAGCAATCCGAAGTTCCGGCAGTCCACTTTGCCGTGTTCCAAAGAGATCACCTGCTCCACGCAATCTTAAGTCTGCCTCGCTGATCTCGAATCCATCTGTGGTACGCTCAATCACGTTCAGACGTTCTTTGGATTCACGGGATTGGCGCCATTCGGCCATGAGGATACAATAACTCTGGTGCCTGCCGCGTCCGACACGTCCACGCAACTGATGCAGCTGACTTAATCCAAATCTCTCGGCATGCTCAATGACAATGACGGTTGCTTCCGGGGCATCCACGCCAACTTCAATGACGGTGGTCGCGACCAGAATCTGCACCTCTCCCGATTTGAACCGTGCCATGACCGCTTCTTTTTCCTGTCCCTTCATCCGGCCGTGCACCAGTCCCACTTTATCCTCCTGATATAACTGCCGCCAGGCTAAAAATCCTGCCTCCGCATTTTTGAGATCACTCTTTTCGCTTTCATCTACCTGCGGATAGACGATGTAGGCCTGCCGTCCCTGTCGCAACTGTTCCAGAACGATGGCTTCCATTTGTACGCGGCGGCTTTCCCGGAGCAGTTTGGTGATGATGCGTTTTCGCCCTTTTGGAAGATCCCGGATCGTCGTCATGCTGAGATCCCCGTACATCGTCAGTGAGAGGGATCGCGGAATCGGTGTGGCACTCATCAGAAGTACATGCGGATTTTCTCCCTTGGCAACCAGACTCGCCCGCTGCTCCACGCCAAAGCGGTGCTGTTCATCCACCACGGCAAGGGCCAGATTTCTGAACTTGACCTGTTCCTGAAAGACCGCATGAGTTCCTGCAACAATATTAATCTGACCACTGGCAATCTCTGCGAGTGTCTGTTCCCTGACCCGTTTCCGCTGTCCTCCGATGAGGAGTCCCACCCTGATCCCGAGCGGCTCCAGATATTTACAAAGACTGGCATACTGCTGCTCGGCCAGAACCTCGGTCGGTGCCATAAACACGCCCTGGAACCGGCTGTCCACGACCAGAATCAGAGCGGCAACGGCGACCACGGTCTTGCCACAGCCGACATCTCCCTGCAGCATCCGATACATGGGATAGCCGCTGAGCATGTCCTGTTCAATCGTCTCCAGGGCATCGTTCTGCCCCTGCGTTAATTCAAAGGGAAGCACCTCGTTGATGAACTGCCGATAGCGGACTCCCGGACCATTCAGACGGATTCCCGTCCGTTCGGCACGTTTCTTCTTTGTATAGCGGAGCAGCAGTTGAAGAAAAAACAACTCTTCAAATTTGAGGCGGTATCTGGCCTGTTCCAGTTCCTCATGGCTTCTGGGGAAGTGGATGGCCCGCAGTGCAACCCGGCCATCCAGGAGGCGGTACCTCTGCTGCACCCATTCCGGCAGCACATGCGGGAATTCCAGTCCGCGGGTCTTGATGAGTTGATAGATGATATTCCGAAAGGAACGGCTGCTGAGACCAACTCCCTGTAACCGCGCACTGCCGGGATACAGGGCCATAATTCTACCCGTTGAAAGCTGCGGCCCTCCCTCGTCCAACCGGTCAAAATCCGGGTGCACCATGGACCAGGATCTGCCAAACCGGGATACCTCCCCGGTAAAGGCAATCCGGTAGCCTGGCGCGAACGCTTTCTGGATCCATTTGACTCCCTTGAACCAGATCAATTTCAGATGCCCATTCCAGTCGTCCCGGATCAATACCTCAAGGCGCTGACGATTGCGCCCGGCAACCACCTCCACACTGCGAACGGTTCCGATAATGGTCACCGTCTCCCCTTCGGTCTGCAAATGAATCACCCGGGATACACTGGAATGATCCAGATAACGCCTAGGGTAATAGTGCAGCAGGTCCCGATAGCTCTTGATCCCGGACTGGGCAAGTACATCTGCACGGGCGGGGCCTACTCCCTTAAGATATTGGATTGGTTCAGCCAATACATATTTTGCCATGGCGGACGAATTACCGGACTATGAACTCATTTAAGATAAACACCCGCATCCATATGCCGCGACAGGGGATGCTGTCAAATCTCTGACGGCCGGGGAGAGTTAGGTTTTCGCCTGTGTTCATTCAAGAAAATCCGGATCATCCTCACATCAACCGGTACCCCACCGGTCGACTCCAGTAACCCTGCCCCTTACTTTTACCTGCTTTGATTGTTCGGGCCCAATCAAAGCCATCCAGGAGAACTGCAGAATTCAGACGAACGAAGGTTTCGCAGCTCTGACCTGTGAGGGGGGATCTTTGGCAGGCACCGGAATGCCATAATGAAAATATGAACTGGCACCCTCAAATCCTCATTTTGAGAGAGTTCAATGGGCTTCGGAACAGTTTGTCTGTAGAAGAACGGCTGATTGCCATTATCCCGCTGCCCACTGTCTCTGAAAATCTGGGCATTGGGAGGTGTCCCTCTGCAAGAAATCCATTGTTCCTATGACCCGGACGATCCCGTGTGTTAAACATGGCATAGAGCGTCACCAAATCCCCCGCCCGGCAGATGTGAAGTCAGTTTCCGTGCACAGGTTCATGGGTATCGTGATCCGCGTGATGGTGGACCGGGATAACTTCACACGGTGATTTGCCTGTTATGTGTGATTTGAGCGACATCCTTCCGGCGAATCTGCCATAAATGTGAATTTTTGATGAAGATTGGATTTTCTTTGGAATTCTCCCCAGCCAACCCTTATATTTGCTCTACCTACAACAAAATCTTTTAAAAATGCTTAACTCAACGTTTTACCTCGCAGGAATTTTTCTCGTCCTTTTTTGCACGGCCGGCTTTTCTGGCTCATTCACCTCAGACTCTGCTACCGACAGTGAGGGGTATAGTGATGTGGTGACATCGCATACTGTTTTACATCTGAGTACGGAGTCTTCAACTATCTCATTCAAGATGCAAACTGAGGTGTGTGTACTTCCCGGAGACGCGGGGAATCGGGATAAGGGAAAGTTCTCAGACTGCCTTGCGAATTCCGATTGTGGGAATTGGAAAAGGTATAAGGACAGCGGCAATGGGAATGTTGCAATGATCTGTGAGCCAACCTAAAGATGTACGATCTCCTGGGTTTCTGTTTTAGGTCGGTTGCCTTGATAATCTTGGCTTTACCGATTACAGTTAGCGCACAGCATGGGACGGTGCGTTACAGTCACACTCGTCCTGTGCTGTCGCTGCCTACGGATCAGGTGGGTGAACTTGTTGGCCACGAAAGAATTGATCCCACTCATTACACTATGCTAAGAATACTGCTTTTTGATGTTGATGGCTCCCTGATGTATCCTGTGTATCCCGCGGATGAGGGGCCTTATGTGCCCGGTGACATTGACTCTGACGGAAAGGAAATTGGCTGGGAGTTCATTGATTCCACATTGGTTCGTTACGATGAACATCTCTTTGCCGAGTCTCGCAAAATCAAAGAGGATATATTTCTAGTGGAAGATTCTCTGCCTTCGTGGTCATGGCAGCTTTCGCCAGGTCTTGAGCGTGATTACCTTGGTTATCGTGTCATGAAGGCGACCTCCAGTACTGTCCAAGGAGATGTTGAGGCCTGGTTCACCCCCGAAATACCCGTGCCCGCCGGGCCGGGATTGTTTCACGGCCTGTCTGGAATCATCCTGATGGTGACCAACAATGATACAGGCGAGGTGTATGCCGCGGAAGAAATAGATCTTACGGATCGGCCCAGGTCTATGGATCCTCCTGTCAATGGTGAGAGAGTGACCTCCAAGAAATATGCTCGAATCGTAGAGCAGATCGTGGCCGAAAATCAACGCACATGGGAAATTGTACGGGAGGCGATGATCAACGCCACACCCGTCGAGGGG
>JAJECV010000109.1 GCA_022821875.1 Rhodothermales bacterium | reverse complement strand
GATGCTCCAGGAGATGAAGCGGAAGTTGTCTCGCTTGATGGAGGGTATTCAATTGTGAGACGTGATCCATTTTATGGTTATTACGGACTCAGTTTTTATCACAGTTCAGATACGATATTACGGGATGTACTATTTCTTTTGAGCCCCCCTAGTCAAAATCCTCATCCTCTGGATCCTCCGGTCAATCTAGAACATTTTACTCTTCAATCATACTATGACTGGAACAGAGATAGCAGTGCTCGCTACAGCGGCGGGTTTATCGTTTTGTCAAGGGCAGAGGAGTAACGCTCGCAATCATGAATCTGGACGGACCAGTAAAGACATGATATCGCAGCAGATTTTTGAGACTTAAGTCACCGGGGGCCTGGAGGAATGTGAAATCACAACTCAGCAGATTGGAATTCGCAGGCGACCTGTTATCCCAAATAGATCATCATCCGCGTCAATCATTCCTCCTCATCAGTCTCTCGTTTCCAAAATATGCGCTGAATTTCAATGCGGCGACCATCCCTGTCTTTAGCTTCCTGTTGCGTTTTAGGGCTCACCAAAGAATAAACCCATCTTCACAATTTCATAGTGACATAAAAATACGGATCTCTCCTAATCCCATTTTTGGGCGTTTTTTTTTGAGGGGCCGTAAGTTAGTGTCGTTAGACATGCCAGGTGGGCAAATTCAATCTGAATACCCAGGCAAATTCATCTGAATACACAACTATGTATGCAGAGCATTGTCCGAGAACACCTCCGTCACCACAACACTGATTCATCGTTAAGCCGGATCCATTCATCTTCGTAACGATGTACTGTCCTGACAACCATTCACTTCATGCGTAATCTCAAGGTAACTGCCGCAAAGCGTCACAATCATTGTTGCCGGACCGTCAAGTCTGTCACTCTCCTCTATGGGAAGTTTCGTGTATGAGGTGCAGGTAATGCGCCCATCCTGCACACGTTTGAACCGTCTACCCGCAGCCAGAAACTGCCGCTGCACCAGATCCGGGGCATCCGGAGACTTGCAGCGATCTACATCTAACGGCCAGATGAGATGATGAACTCTGCTTCGATGACCTCACTTTCCCGGTATCCATACCGGATGGCTTTTGCACGGAGCACGACACTCTCGTCCAGCTGAAGGGGGGAAGAGAACAGCAGCCAGTCGCCCTCATGGCCCGCATCATCAAGAACCGTGTAGGCAATGGACGCACCCTGTGTTCCGCTGTACATCGTCACATCCACCGGCCCCTCAAACGTTCCACCGCTCCGGGAAAAATCCAATCCCCCCGATCTGCTGATGGCCGTACGCGCAGCTGCATGGGGCAGGATAACGGGAGCACCGGTGACCGGCTGTTCTCCACCCGGCCACATGGCTTCCGCCATGTCCAGTTCAGACGTAAATCCCATGTCCCCAACCTCTGCCATCCAGTCATCCAACGCCGTCTGCAGGCGGAAGAGATCGCCGCTGTACGCAGGATCGTACGCAAGATTATTCACCTCATGCGGATCAGCCCTCGTGTCGTAGAACTCGTGGACCGGGCGGCGCGGCTGCATCCATAAAGATTGAACTTCCGTCAGTCCGCCGCCTGCCTGAAGTCTGAAAAGCTCCTGCATCGTCGGCATCACATTCGCGTACGCCATCCGTAACACATACGGTTTCTCCGGCCGGTAATTCCGTATATACTTGTACCGGGTGTCCCGAACCGCCCGGCTCATGTCGTACTGCTCATCAAAACGATCCCTCGCCGCATACACATATTCATGCGGCGGCCTGTTGCCTGCGAATCCGCCAAGAAGCGCCCTTCCCTGCATGTGGGCCGGCGGCTCAACCCCCGCCAGCGAAAGGACCGTCGGAGCAAGATCCAGGAAACTCACCAGCTCCTCATTGACCCCGGGGAGCTGCCCCGGCGTACGGATAATGAGCGGAACATGCAGCCCTGAATCATAGAGCCACCGCTTATGGCGCGGCAAACCGTCCCCGTGGTCACTCCAGAAGAACACAATCGTAGTCTCCATCAAGCCATCCTCTTCCAGCTGGTCAAGAATCATCCCGGCCTGTGCATCCATGGTTGCAATATTGTCGTACTGCTGCGCAATATCCCGGCGTACGACCGGCGTATCCGGGTAGTAGGGAGGCACCGCAACCGCCTCAGGATCAGTAGATAAGGGATCCGGCGGCGGATCTGCCGCCGATGCCGGCAGCCCCATGGACGCAAAGGCCGCTGCCGGATCCGGCCAGATCCGGCTCTCATGCGTCGTCGTAAAATTGAAGACCGAAAAGAACGGCTGATCCGCATCCCGGCGGCCGCGCCAGTGCGCCTCCGAACTGGACTCGTCCCATGCCGTAACCGGAGTCTCAAACTGGTAGTCCTCCTTTACATTGTTGGTCGTATAATACCCTGCCGCACGCAGGTATTCGGTAAAGGTCTTCACGTAATGGGGCGGAACGACACTGTACGGCGCAGGCTCCGGCGCAAAAGGGGCACCCGACAGCGTTCGCATATGGTGGGCGCCAAAACTGACCTGATGCATCCCGGTAATGATCGCAGCACGACTCGGAGAGCATACGCCCGCCGTCGTGAATACACGCGTATAGCGGGTGCCGAGACCGGCCAGACGATCCAGGTTTGGCGTCCTTGCAACCTCATCTCCATAGGACCCAAGACGCGGTCCCATGTCCTCTGCAGAGATCCAGACGATATTCGGACGCTCTAATACGGGTTCCGCAGGGATCACGGTGATATTGGGATCTGTGCATGCGCACAAAAGCAGTAAAAATAAAAAGAGATGGAACTTCATGAGCCGGTGGTATCAGGTTCAACAGGGGTCAGGCTTAAGCCGGTATTAATATAGAGATCCGGGATCGCAGTCTGTAACCGGCGGACCCCCTCGTCCGTTACTCCGGTCTGCCAAAGATAGATGGATCGGAGTGCGGGCAGGGTTTCAAGATGGATCAGTCCCGAATCCGTGACGGCCGTGCCGTATAAATTCAGATACTCCAGAAATTCCAGATCCCCCAGATCAGCCAGGCCCGCATCGGTCACCAATGTCTGCTGTAAATGCAGGCGGGTCACATGCGGCAGGTCGGCAATCCCCTCCACCAGATCATCCCCCGCACCGGAGCGCCCAAGATCCAGCCAGGCAATATTCCGCGCCAGCGGGCGCAGGGCTTCCTGCAGCCCGCCCGCATCCGTACAGGTCTCCGGATGTACGCAGCGCACCTGCAGGTAAGGCTCATTCTCGGCCAGTGGTGTAACCGCCAGCCCCAGACCGGCAAGCTGTACGATGTCCATGGAGTCCGGCGGGACGGTATCCAGAGCAAAAATGCCCGTACGGATTTCGCCTAACCCCATGTGATCCACAATCGTCTGCGTGACCGGAGACCACTCCACCTCCGGCAGGAGCTCCTCAAAGGATGCCCCCGCATCAATCCACCACCGCAAAAGCTCGGCTTCCGCAATGGAGAGTTGCGGGCTTTCCAGAGGCGGCATCTTCTTATCCGAACTCACCGGCAGCCAGATCCGGTGAATCAACGCACTCTCATGGGCCTCTCCTGCAACAATCGGCGGACCGTCATCGCCCCCCTCCGTGATGAAGTCGGGCGTATCCAGGCGCAACCCGCCCCGCTGTGCATCCGGGCCGTGACAGGCAGTACACCTAGACTGCAGAATCGGGGCAATCAGCGCTGCATAGACGGTCGTCTCCGCAGGGTTCTCCAGCTGTAAACGACCGATATCGGCTTTTTTTGGCAAACCTGCCATCTGGCGCAATCCGTCTGGCAGATAGCGGGATAAATAATCCGGACCATGCGTCAATACGCCTCCAAAATGCCCCGTAAGGGTGACCGCCAGAAGCATGACTCCCAGTGCGATCCCGTACACCCGGCGCTCCCAGTGCCGGAGCCAGCGCTCCGAAAGCCCCGGCCAGACCTTGTACAGATAGGCCAGCGAAGCAAACAGCACCACCAGAACCCCCATGCGCTTGTGCCAGGCCAACTGGCCCGCAGCATAGCCGCCCCCCTGTGCCAGATAGAGTCCTGCAGCGACCGCAAGGATGGAACTCCATACCCCGATATACAAGAGCGCCAGAATGCCCGTGTCATAGCGCCCCCGCAGAGAAGGCATCCGGGAAAGCGCCTCAAGCAGAACGGCCACAACCAGAATCCCGATCGGCAGATGAACGACCAATGGATGGAACCGGCCCAGAAACAGACTGAAATCGCTCGGACGCCCACTGCCGGGGACCATCACCAGCATCAGTACCACAAAGGCGAGGCCCACGCCTAACCAAAACAAAGATTGCTTCATCAAATCAATAAAAATTTATGCCAGCACCTCACGCACAACCTGCCCGTGTACATCGGTCAATCGAAAATCCCGGCCCTGGAATGGATAGGTGAGCCGCTCATGATCAAATCCCAGTACATGCAGGATCGTTGCCTGAAGATCATGGACATGCACCCGGCCGCTCACCGCACTGTAGCCGATCTCATCGGTCTCCCCGTGCGTGATCCCGCCCTTGATCCCGCCTCCGGCCATCCACATCGTGTAGACATCACTGTGGTGATCCCGCCCGACAAAAGGGTTGTCCGATCCGCTGCGGTTCTCCAGCATCGGAGTCCGTCCGAATTCTCCGCCCCAGATCACCAGGGTTTCTTCCAGGAGTCCCCGCTGCTCCAGATCATTCAGGAGTGCAGCAACGGGGCGATCTGTCTCCTGGCAGCGCTCCAGAAACCCTCCATTCAACGCCTCACTCTCCCCCGCTCCGTGAGAATCCCAGCCCCAGTGAAATAATTGCACAAAGCGGACCCCGCGCTCCACCAGCCTCCGCGCCAGAAGACAGTTATTGCTGAATGCAGTCTCTCCCGGCTCGGTCCCGTACATCTCATGGATATAGGCGGGCTCACGGCGGATCTCCATTGCGTCCGGAACGGAGGTCTGCATTCGGAACGCCATCTCGTACTGTGCGATCCGGGTAAGGATTTCCGGGTCTCCCACCTCTTCATGCTGCTGCCGGTTGATGGCGTTGATGGCATCAATAGATCTGCGCCGCAAACTGCGCGGGACCCCGTCCGGGTCTCCAAGAAAAAGAACGGGATCCCCCTTGGTCCTGCACTGCACCCCCTGATAGACGGTCGGCAGAAACCCGCTCCCGTAGACGCTCGCACCTGCGTCCGGGGCGGCACCCCCCGACAGCAGAACCACAAATGCAGGCAGGTTTTCGTTTTCGGTCCCTAGCCCATAGGTCACCCAGGATCCCATACTTGGGCGGCCGAGCCGCGGACTCCCCGAATGGACCAGTAACTGCGCAGGGGCATGATTGAACTCATCGGTATGCATCGCCTTCAGGAATGCAATCTTGTCGGCAACCTGTCCCAGATGCGGCATATGATTGGAGATCCATGCGCCTGACTCCCCGTGCTGCTGAAACGCTGCCTGAGGTCCCAGCATCTTCGGGATCCCCCGGATAAACGCAAACCGCTTCCCCTCCAGAAGAGACTCCGGACAGTCCTGACCATGCAGACGGGCCAGTTCGGGCTTGTAGTCAAACAACTCCAGCGGAGAAGGGCCGCCCGCCATGTGCAGGAAGATGACCCGCCTGGCACGCGGTGCAAAATGCGGGCCCCGGGGAGAATGCGCATCCGGCAGACCGGCTGAACCCGCTCCAAGCGACGCAAATGCAAGCGCCCCAAGTCCCGCCCCCGCCGACTTCAGAAAATGGCGCCGGGTGACATGGCCCAAATAGGCATCACGGGCTTCTTTGGCAAGATTCATGTTGACTTCTGTTCGATGAGATACATACGGTTTGGGTTCTTTCAAACGAAAGTTACTCCTTCATAAGAAACTGGTCAAGGTTCAGGATCGCGTTGGCCACCATCGTGAGTGCAGCCAGTTCCGCAGAGCCGGAATCGCCCGTCAGCCGGGCAGCATCGCCGGCCCCCTCGGTATAATGCGCCAGCGCGTCTGTATACAGGCCGGTCAACACATCCAGTGTTTCGCCGTTTGGAGGGGTCCCCAAGGCATAGGTGTATCCTGCCGGGATGGGGGCCGCATGCTTCTGCATCCGCCGCGCCAGCCCCTGAGCGGCCTCCATAAATACGGGATCATTCAGCGAAACCAGTGCCTGCAGAGGCGTATTCGTGCGAATTCTCCGGGATACACAAAATTCGCGGCTGGGGCTGTCAAAGGTCGCCATGGACGGGTAGGGGACCGTACGTCTCCAATACGTGTAGATTGCACGGCGGTAGCGGTCCTCCCCTTCACTGGTCTGCCAGCGGCGGCTGTCATACGGATTCTTCCAGAGCCCATCCGGCTGCGGCGGCATCACGCTCGGCCCATACATCCGGGAACTCAGCAGACCGCTCACCTGCAGCGCCTGGTCCCGGATCTGCTCTGCACTCAGGCGAAAGCGGGGCCCGCGTGCCAGATACCGGTTGCGCGGATCCTTTTGCAGCAGTTCCCCGGTCACCTGTGAGGACTGCCGATAGGTGGCCGAAAGAACCATCGCGCGTAACAGAGACTTCATCCGCCAGTCATGGTCTTCCACAAAACGGACCGCCAGATAGTCCAGGAGTTCCGGGTGGGAACGTTCTAGTCCCTGCGTCCCGAAATCTTCCAGCGACTCCACCAGCCCCGTGCCAAACAGCTGCTCCCAGAACCGGTTGACCATCACACGGGCCGTCAGCGGATTCCGGCCGCTCACCAGCCATTCCGCCATCCCCAGTCGATTACGGGGAGCATCCTCCGGCATCGCAGGCAGTGCATCTGGGGTATCCGGGACTACCACCTCCCCCTTCAAAAGAAAACTGCCCCGCTCCAGTACATGGGTCCGGCGCTGGAACGGGAGTTCCCGCATGATCGGGGTCTGGATGGGATTTAATGCCCGCAGTGCACGCTCTTTTTCGGCTTTCTCCTCCCGTAAACGCACAATCACCGGATCATCACTCAGACCGGCATAAACATAGTCCAGCGTCCAGCGCTGCGCATCGCCCCGCTCACTTTCCAGCGTTGCGACAACCCGTTTTACTTCGTTCTGCAGCATGAGCCGGACCTGCCCGATCACTTCCGGCGCATCCAGTGTGGTTTCCCAGACGCGGCGCTCCGCGGCCAGTTCATCCGAGCGCACCCGGGCAATGATCGCCTCTTCCAGCCGGGCAATCTCACGAGTCAGTTCCCGGCCCTCGGTGTCCACCTCCTCCTCAAACAGGGGGAGTGTCGGATACTCACTGTCCAGATCCCGGTCCGCCGTACTGTTGAAAAAGGCAAAGAATTCGTAATACTCCTCATGTACAAACGGATCATAGGGGTGCCCGTGGCACTGTACACAGGCAAAGGAGGTCCCCTGCCACACCTCCCAGGTCGTATTCACGCGGTCAATGACCGCTGCAGTGCGAAACTCTTCATCATCGGTTCCCCCTTCCGTATTGGTCATCGTATTGCGGTGAAAGGCCGTTGCAATCAACTGACTCTCGGTTGCATCCGGCAGCAGATCCCCTGCCAGCTGCTCGATCGTGAACCGGTCAAAGGGCATATCCCCGTTGAATGCCTGGATGACCCAGTCCCGGTAAAGCCAGATCGTCCGACCAATATCTTTTTCATATCCCTTGGAATCCGCATACCGCGCAAGGTCCAGCCACATTGCCGCCCAGCGCTCCCCGTACGCGGGAGACGACAGAAGCGAATCCACATAGTCCTCATAGGATCTATCCGTGTCCTTACAGACCTGCTGTACATCTTCCGGTGCCGGAGGCAGGCCGGTCAGATCCAGTGCCACCCTTCGGACCAGAACCGGACACGCCGCCTCGGACTGCGGAGTCAGTCCCATCTGGTCCAGTTGGGCAAGGACAAAGTGATCTATGGGATCACGAACCCATTCCGGATCCGATACATCCGGCAGTGAGGGACGCGCAGGAGCCACATACGCCCAGTGATCCTCCCAGGGTGCCCCCTGCTCAATCCAGGTTTGCAGCGTCTGGATCTCTTCAGGCGTGAGCGGCGCATCCTCCTTCGGCATGCGGCGGGCGGGATCTGTATGGGCAACACGCCGGATAAGTTCACTCAATGCCGGCTCAAAGGGAACAATGGCACGCTCCCCCGACTCGGCCGCCGCAAGCGCCTCCTGACGGAAAAGCAAACTCAGATCCCCCTGCCGCCGGATCCCCCCGTGACAGTTCACACACCGCTCATTCAGAATGGGGCGCACCTGCTGATTAAAACTGACTGGCGGGATACGCTGACAGCCGCCAGACAGAAACAGGGCCGTGAGCGATACCGCACCGGTGATCCAGAGATTCTTCATGCAATCAGTGGCTTGATCACCGTCCCGTGAACATCCGTGAGGCGAAATCGCCGCCCCTGATACTTAAAGGTAAGACGTTCATGGTCAATCCCCAGTAAATGCATCAGGGTTGCCTGCAGGTCATGTACATGCACGGGATCCCGAACAATATTGTACCCCAACTCGTCCGTCTCCCCGTAACTCAGACCACTTCGGACCCCGCCTCCGGCCATCCACAGCGAAAAGCACCGCGGATGATGATCCCGTCCGTAATCGGCATCCGTCAGGCGCCCCTGACAGTAGTTCGTGCGCCCAAATTCGCCTCCCCAGATCACCAGTGTATCCTCCAGCATTCCCCGCTGTTTCAGGTCCTGCACCAGCGCCGCCGAGGGCTGATCGGTTTCTCTGGACTGCATCTGGATCCCCGCCGGCAGGCCTCCATGATGATCCCATCCCTGATGAAAGAGCTGAATAAAGCGCACCCCCCGCTCCGCCAGCCGTCTGGCCAGCAGGCAGTTGGCGGCAAAGGTGCCCGGCTCACGGGCATCCTCGCCGTAGAGATCAAAAATGTATTCCGGCTCTCTGGTGAGGTCCATCACCTCGGGCACGGAGGTCTGCATCCGGTAGGCCATTTCGTACTGGGCAATCCGGGACTCAATCCGTGCCCAGCCGGGGGCCCCTTCTTTCAGGCTGTGCAACTCACGAAGCCGATCCAGCTGCATTTTTCGCTGCGCAGACGATACGCCGTCCGGATTGCTCAGATACAACACGGGATCCTGCCCGCTCCGGAACTGCACTCCCTGATGCTGTGACGGTAAAAATCCATTCCCCCACAACCGTGCATACAATGGCTGTCCCCCTTTATCTTTAGTGATCAGCACACAGAATGCGGGCAGGTTTTCGTTTTCCGTACCGAGCCCGTAACTGAGCCAGGACCCGAAGGAGGGACGGCCGGCAATCTGTGAGCCGGTCAGAAAGAATGTGATGGCCGGATCATGATTGATCGCCTCGGTATGCATGGACTTGACAAAGCATAACTCATCGGCCACTTTTGCCGTATAGGGCATGAGTTCGCTCAGCCATGCACCGCTTTCCCCATGCTGTGCAAAAGAAAAATGGGAGCGGGCCAGCGGCAGCGTATTCTGGAACCCCGTCATCCCGGTCAGCCGCTGCCCCTTGCGAACCGATTCCGGCAGCTCCTGTCCGTGCATGGCATTGACTGCGGGCTTATAATCGAAGAGTTCAAACTGTGAAGGCCCGCCACTCTGGAAAAGATAGATGATCCGCTTCGCCCGTGGAATCACATCCGCAGGCGCGGCCGCCGCCGGATTGATCAGAGAGGACAGGGCAAGCCCGCCCAGTCCCATCCCGAGCCGTTCCAGAAACTCCCTGCGGGTGCTCAACGGAGTATAATTACAACACGCGTGCATCAGTACTTCTCAATGGACTCATCAAAAGATAAGAGTGTATTGGCAATCATGGTATGGGCGGCCCATTGCGCAAGATCAAGCCCCGGTTCTAAACGGGAATCCCCGGTCTCCAGTAATTGTCTTGCAGACTCCGGATTCCGCGAAAAGATTTCGAACTGTTCCCGGTACAGTGCCTGGAGGGTCTGGGTTTCAGGAACGGTGGGGCTTCGCCCTGTCAGGGACCGGAATCCCAGTTGAATCTGTGCCTCAAGCGTATTCTCCTTCAGCATACGGGCGGACAGATGGCGTGCAGCCTCTACATACTGGGGGTCATTCAGCAGGACCAGAGCCTGCATAGGCGTGGCGGTGCGCTGCCGGCGCAGTACACACTGCGCCCGCGTCGGCATATCAAAGGTGATCAGAGACGGGGGCGGGGAGGTTCGCTTAAAAAAAGTGTAGAGTGTGCGCCGGTACAGGTCACTGCCTGATCCCTGATCATACCGGATTCCCGACTTCTCTTCCCAGAGTCCCTCCGGCTGGTACGGCTTTACGGCCGGCCCTCCCAGGGTCCGATCCAGTAATCCGCTGACCGCAAGCGCCTGATCCCGAATCATCTCCGCACTCAAACGAAGCCGCGGCCCCCGGGCAAGGAGTTTATTCTCCGGATCAAGGGCCAAAAGTTCCGGCGTGGGATCGGACTGCTGCCGGTATGTGGCACTGGTGACCATCCGCCGCTGCATGGCTTTGATGTCCCATCCAGACTCTATGAATGCAGCGGCCAGGTGATCCAGGAGTTCCGGAAAGAGGGGCAGCGCCCCCTGAAACCCAAAATCTTCGGGCGTGGACACAATCCCGGTCCCGAAGTACTTTTGCCAGTACCGGTTCACCGCAACACGCGCGGTGAGCGGGTGCTCGGGGCTGAAGAGCCATTCCGAGAGTCCGAGCCGGTTGGGCGGCAGGTGATCGGGGAATGGAAGGATCGCCTCGGGGGTGTGCGCCTCCACCGGCACCCCCTTGGCATCATACTGCCCGCGCTCCAGGATGTAGGCCGGGCGCGGCATATGCATCTCCTGCATGGTCATGATTTCCGGGATCTCTTTCAGGATTGCATTTTCGGCTTCACGCAACTCCTGAAGGATTGCCTGGGAGCGTTGCCACGGGATCACCTCATTGGCCAGATACCACCGAAACATATCCTCCGGGTCCCGGGGTGCATCCGCACTTCCGGCCAGCCGTGCCACTTCAAACCCATACAGCCGGCGATCATACAATCGCAGTGCATCCACCGCGCCATCCCGCAATCCGCTGTCCCGGAACCGGTACCCGACCTGAAGTGGCACCTCCATTGCATCATACGTGATCTGGCGGGTCAGGCCATCCCGAATCACCTCTGTCTCTGCGGGCCGGCCGTCAATGTAGAGGTGCAGACCGTCTGCACGGCTGGATCCATCATAGGTCATCGCCACATGGGTCCATTTCTTGATGGGAATCGTGGCTTCGCTCTGGATGCGCACAGAGTTTTCGGGCCACATATGGGCCAGCTGGCCAATCAGGTGACCATTCTGGAGCGCCAGTTCCCAGCCCCGGCTGCCTGCATCCAGGGCGGCCTGGGTCCGGTGAAGGATCAGCCCCGTCTCCTCACCGGGATTCACCCAGATACTGACCGAAAACGGCATGGTCCGTTCAAAGTCTCCCATCCCCTTAAACAAAAACCCGCTCTCGCCATCAAACGCCATGGCGTTGCCGCTGCGGCCGGGGACAATCGTTGGCCGGAAGACGGCTTCCCCCGACTTCGTTCCATCACACTGGAGCCTCTCTCCGTGCAGAGATTCAAATTCGCACCGAAGGATCGGATGGGATGGAATTCCGGAGGGTGTGGACGGTGTCCAGACGGCAAAGCCCTCTCTGAATGCTTCGGCCAGATCCGCGGAGGCACGCTCTGCCGCAATAATCTCACGGGCCAGACGCTCCAGCTCCTCTGTCTGATCGGGATGGGGCAGATCCATGGCCGGCACCGGCACCGCGTTCGTAAAATGCGAGGTCTGCCCGGACTCGTCTACATTGTTAAAAAATGCGAAGAGTCCATAGTAGTTGCTCTGCGTGATTGGATCGTATTTATGATCGTGACACCGCGCACACTCCAGCGTCAGTCCCATGAAGGCCGTCCCGAACGTATTCACACGATCTGCGACGTATTCGGTACGAAACTCCTCCTCAATACTGCCGCCCTCGTTGGTCTGCCGATGGTTCCGGTTGAAGGTTGTGGCAAGCCGCTGCTCCAGGGTTGCATCCGGCAGCAGGTCGCCTGCAAGCTGCCAGGTCCCGAACTCATCAAAAGGCAGGTTCTCATTGTAGGCACGCACCACCCAGTCCCTCCACGGCCATACATAGCGGTCCCGGTCATTCTGGTAGCCATGCGTATCTGCATATCTCGCAATATCCAGCCATGCGGAGGCCATATGCTCTCCGTAGGCCGGAGAAGCCAACAACCGGTCTACCACTTTCTCGTACGCATCCGGGGATGTGTCACTCAGGAACGCATCGAGTTCCTCCAGGGTCGGCGGGAGTCCGGTCAGGTCCAGTGTAACCCGCCGCAGGAGAGTACTTCGGGCGGCTTCAGGGGCGGGGTGGAGCCCCTGCTCCTCAAGATTTGACAGAATGAAGGAATCCATCGGATTCTTTGGCCAGTCCGATTGTTGGACCGGCGGCAGATCTGCCCCCGTGGGGGTAAGAAAACTCCAGTGCGGCTTCCATTCGGCTCCCTGATCAATCCAGCGGCCAATCAGTGCAATCTCGTGATCCGTCAGGGACAGATTTGACTCCGGCGGCGGCATCCGGAACTCGGAATCCTCCGAGCGAATCCGTGCATAGAGGCGACTCCTGCGGAGACTCCCCGGAACAACGGCGTACCCGCCCGATGTCAGTTTCTTTTCTTTTGCGCCGGACTCTTCATCCAGACGCAAGTCCGCCTGTCTGGCATTGGCATCCGGTCCGTGACAGGTGTAACAGCGATCCGAGAGGATCGGGCGGATATGAAAATTGTAATCCACAACCTCCGGCAGCGCTGCATGGCCGGAATCAGGCACACGCCCACATCCCACACCTGCAAGCAGCAGTATCAATCCTGCCAGAACGGAATGGTCAGGCCAGAAGATCTTTAACCACATGGCCATGTACGTCGGTCAATCGAAAACGGCGTCCCTGATGCCGGTAGGTCAGCCGTTCATGTTCAATCCCAAGGAGATGGAGTACGGTTGCCTGGAAGTCGTGCACATGAACGGGATTCTCGGTGATATTATATCCGAGTTCATCGGTCGCTCCGTAGGTGAGTCCAGGCTTGACACCCCCGCCTGCCATCCAGATTGTAAAGCATCTCGGATGATGGTCACGACCATAATTGGTTTCTGTGAGGGTGCCCTGAGAATAATTGGTGCGTCCGAATTCTCCGCCCCAGATCACCAGAGTATCCTCCAGCAGGCCCCGCTGCTTCAGATCTGTAACCAGTGCGGCCGATGGCTGATCGGTATCCTTACACTGCAGAGCAATGTCTTTGGGCAGATTTCCATGCTGATCCCATCCCATGTGATAAAGCTGGATGAAGCGCACATCCCGCTCGGCAAGCCGCCGGGCCAGAAGGCAGTTCGCCGCGTAGGTTCCCGGGGTGCGGGCGGCTTCCCCATAGAGTTCAAACGTGGACCCGGGTTCATCCGACAGATCCGTGACATCCGGCACCGAGGTTTGCATCCGGTACGCCATTTCGTGCTGGGCAATCCGGGACTGGATTGCAGGGTCGCCGCTTGTCTGATAGTGCATTTCGTTCAGGCGGGCCAGCTGTTTGAGCATGCTGCGCCGGTCGCCGGCATCCAGACCGGGCGGATTATTCAGATACAGGACCGGATCGCCGCCGGCGCGAAACTGTACGCCCTGGTGCAGTGCCGCCAGAAACCCGTTCCCCCAGAGGCGCGAATAGATCGGCTGCGGACGCTGCAGCCCGCGAGAGAGCAGGACACAAAATGTGGGCAGATCTTCATTGGCGCTCCCGAGCCCGTAACTGAGCCATGCCCCCATACTGGGACGGCCCGGCTGCTGCGAACCGGTCTGAAAAAACGTGATGGCCGGATCATGATTGATCGCCTCGGTATACATGGATCGCACGATACAGAGTTCATCGGCAATCCCGGATGTGTACGGCAGCAGGTCACTGATCCATGCACCGCTGTTTCCGTGCCGGGCGAATGGATAACTGGTCGGGACCATAGGAAACGAGTTCTGATAGGCGGTCATACCGGTCAGGCGCTGCCCCATCCGGATTGAATCCGGCAGGTCCTGCCCCCGCCGCATCTGCAGATCCGGCTTATAGTCAAAGAGTTCCAGTTGCGAGGGACCTCCGCTTTGAAACAGATAAATCACCCGACGCGCCTTCGGGGCAAGGTGCGGCGACTCCAGAATCCCCTGGAATGCAGAACCTGCAGCCGATGGATCCGAATCGGGGCTGCATCCGATCAGGGATGCCAGAGCCGCACCGCCGATCCCTAGACTGAGTTTTGAAAAGAAATGGCGGCGGTTCATCTGACATCCGACATCGCAGATCAGATCATTCATCGGTACTGTGCTTCATCAAGATTCATGATGGTACTTGTTACAACGGTCATCGCGGCTAGTTGCGCAATCCCTGTATTCTGCCGCAGCGGACTGACCCCCACGGTCACCAGATCCCGCGCCCCCTTCGGATCCTGCTCAAACTCCGCGGCCTGTTCCTGAAACAGATCCAGTAACGCGTCCAGTTCCGCCTCCTCTGGCATCCTGGAAGTCAGCCGGCGGAATGCCGCTGCAATCTGCTGCCGCGCATCGGATGCTTCATGCATGCGGACACTGGAGGCCAATGCGCGTGCGGCTTCCACATACTGCGGATCATTCAGGAGGATCAGAGACTGCAGCGGAGTAGCCGTTGATTGCCGCTCTACCGTGCAGACAGAGCGCTCCGGTGCATCAAAGGTCAGCATGGCCGGCGGGGGGATCGTGCGCTTCCAGTACGTATAGAGGCTGCGCCGATGCATATCCGGACCGGGACGGTAGCGATTCTCGCCGATCTGATTGGCGAGTGCCTTCCAGAGTCCTGCGGGCTGATAAGGGCGCACCGGCTCGCCTCCGATTGCCGGATTCAGCAGTCCGCTCACCGACAGTGCGTTATCCCGGATCATTTCGGCGGACAACCGCTTCCGCGGAGCGCGGGCCAGAAGAAGGTTGTCCGGGTCCCGCTGTTGCAGAACCTTGGAGATCCGGCTGCTTTGCCGGTAGGTGGAGGACATGGCCATCTCTTTGAGAAGGGCCTTCATGTCGTATCCGGAGGCTGTAAAGGCGACCGCCAGATAGTCCAGCAGCTCTGGATGTGAGGGCAAAGCTCCCTGATTCCCGAAATCTTCGGGAGTGTTGACCAATCCCTCTCCAAAGAGGAGCTGCCAGAATCGATTCACTGCAACACGCGCAGTCAGGGGATTCTCCGGGTGCATAAGCCACTGTGCCAGTCCCAGCCGATCTCGAGGGAGGTCCTCGGGAAACGGCAGAATTGCGGCCGGAGTTGCCGGGCCGACGGAATCCAGAGGCGCATCATACGCGCCGCGATCCAGAACATGGGTCGTGCGCGGCGCGGGCATCTCTTCCATGACCATCACATTGGGGATCCGCCGGATGCTGCGCCGCAGACTGTCCAATGCAGTGTTCGCCGCCTGAAAGGCAGAATCATGATGTTCCCGGTAGTGCTGAGCCGACTGAAGAGAGGATACGTGACCTGCCAGATGAGCAACTTCACGGTCTGTGAGGGCACGGGCATGGACATGGACCTCATCTAACGCCCCGCCCATCACCCCTTCAATCGCGTCAATCGTACGATTCCGGGGAGTCCAGTGACCTGCCAAAAGCCCATTCCCGTTCAGAATACTTTCGCGTTCAAGCGTATCCTCAAGAACCCGGACTCTGCTTCGCACCCCATCCAGATACAGCTGTACGCCCGCGGCCCGCCCGCTTCCGTCATATGTCGCCGAAACATGAACCCAGATATTCGGCAGAAATGAGCGGCCTGATTCCACCGAAATCTGATGCTCTCCATCATGAATTAACCTCAGCCGCAGCCGACCTGACCGGGTCCGTACCAGATCGTAGCCACTGCGTTTCTGCTCCCCGTTGCGCTTGGAGAGCAGAGCAACATCCTTAGCTTGCTCTTTCGCAAACACCCATGCACTCAAGGAGAACCGGTGAAACCATTCAAAATCAGCTTCCAGCCCAAGGTTTAAAAAGTTTTGCCCGTTAAACTCCACGGCTCCACCCTTCCTCCCGCTGACCACTGCCGGCACGGCCACCACTTTTTCGAGTCCGGTATTCGCCATTGCATCCGGCCCTTCAAGTGCGGGGGAGATCAGGTGCTTCAATGTATCCAGCGGCAGGGAGAGCAGACGTGCCGATGCCACTGTGGCGGCAGGATTCGGCACCCACCCGGACGGGGGGATCGGTTGCGGCCAGGAGGCAAGCACCGGCTCCAGAGAGTCAATGCCTGCCTCCGTTTGCAAAATGGACGCTTCCAGCACCGGATCTTCGAGGGGGATGGAGGGCCTTGGTGCGAGGTCAAAATAGCTGATCTGCGCCTCTTCATCCACCCCGTTAAAGAATGCGAACATGCTGTAGTACTCTTCCTGCAGAATGGGATCGTACTTGTGATCGTGGCACTTGGCACACTCCATGGTGATCCCCAGAAATGCCGTGGAGATGGTATTCGTACGATCCGCAACATATTCCGTCAGGTACTCCGCTGCGACAACGCCGCCTTCCTGGGTAATGGCATGATTCCGGTTAAACCCGGTCGCAAGCCGCTGCTCAAAGGTCGCATCCGGCAGCAGGTCACCGGCGATCTGCCAGGTCACAAAGTCATCATACGGGAGATTTTCGTTGAACGCACGCACGACCCAGTCACGCCAGGGCCACATGGTCCTTGGACGATCATCCTGATACCCATGCGTATCGGCGTAGCGGGCCACATCCAGCCACATGGAGGTCATCCGCTCGCCGTATGCAGGGCGTGCAAGGAGCTGATCCACAATCTGTTCATAGGCATCGGGCCGCACATCACGCTCAAATGCATCCAGTTCCGCCGGGGTTGGCGGCAGGCCGGTCAGATCAAACGTTACACGGCGGAGCAGTTCCGTACGACTTGCTTCATCGGATGGGGACAGCCCCGCCGATTCAATTTTTTGCAGGATGAAGTCGTCAATCGGTCCGCGGGCCCATGCGTCATGATTCATTTCGGGGAGGTCCGGCTCTGCGGGGGGAATGAACGCCCAGTGCGGCTTCCAATCGGCCCCTTGATCAATCCATCGCTGAATGAGTGCGATTTCCTGCTGTGTCAGGGACAGGTTACTTTCCGGCGGGGGCATACGCTGTGTGGGATCGTCACTGGTGATCTGCTTCATCAGCAGGCTCGCTGCCGCATTGCCTGGCGCAATGATCTGGAGAGTCGAGTCTTCGCGACTCACTCCGTACGCGCCATCCTGTGTATCAAGCCGCAGCGCGGCCTTCCGGGCCTGATCATCCGGGCCATGACATTTATAACAGCGGTCGGACAGGATCGGCTTGATATGCCAGTTATAGTCCACCGTCGCCGGCACAGCGGCCGGATCTGACAGGGACTGGCTGCAGGCGGCCAGAAACAGCAGAATCAGGGGCCAGGTGAATCGCAAAACGAACACGAACAGATATTTGATTACTTTACGGGGAACCCCATAATTTACAACGTAGAAATGAATAGATGGCCGGATCTGCGTCTCGGCAAGTATGCTGCAGGTGGATGGTGCCTGCGTTACGGATTCACGGCTACTGCAAAATTCAAACCACTTACCTGCACACGAATTTATATGCTTTCAGCAACTCACGAGGGTAGCCATTGAGCAATATGGGGAGCTTGAACATGGCTTCCTGCGGAGTATCCCTGATTCAATTGCTCCCATGCACCATCCAATAGAGAAAATTCTATCCCGACCTATCCAGCGAAGAAGGTTCGGGGGTGCACTGAAGCTAACCGGTCAACTTATGCAAGATTAGCAATCTCCAGATAGCGATTCCCAGACAGATACTCTTGATCTGATAAGCCGTAGGCCTCATGCCGCGGACATGTTAAGAAACGACTTAGCGTTGGAACTGGCGTTAAGGGGGCAAGGAGAATTCGGGAACTTCAAGCAAAGCATCCCGATGCCTGACAGACTACGGCGCGGACGAAGCGGAACAAACAAGACGCAGAATGATTTCCCGTACTATACTCAACCTCCAATCCGTGAACCATGGCAGACTCTGCAGACCAATACCATGACATAGAAGACCGAGGAAAGGCAGAGCACTTCCACGGACGAGAAGAAATACTGGGTAACTTCCATCGGCGGCTGAATCGGGTAAAGAAAGATGCCCGCAAAGGTACTACATTCCTGATCCAGGCCGCACCCGGTGCAGGCAAGACCGCGCTACTTGCCGAATGTGCGCGGATTGCGGCGGCCGAGCAGTTCGCGGTCGCGGCGGTCGACCCGTACAAAATTCTAAATCCTCGGGTGCTTCATAAGTCTATTCACAAATCATGGAAAAACTGGCGCAGATGGCTTGCGCAAGGAAAGGTTGGCATAGATATTGGACTTCTCACGGCGGAAGTCGCAGGAGGTGGCGCTGCAGAAACCTCCCTGGAGGTGATTGAGAGCGGAAAAGGTGGACTCCTGCTCCTGCTGGATGAAGCGCAGTCGCTTGATGATCTTGCTGCGGGGAAGGGGATTCCGTTTATGGGGGCAAAGTCTATGCTGACCGCAATCCATAACGGAGAAGCGGACCGCCCCGTGATCCTGCTCGCCGCCGGGCTGAGTGCAACGAAGCAGGTATTCAGCGACCTGAAAATTTCCAGATTCAAGGCTGGTTGCTACGTCGAACTGGGACCACTAAGTACCAAGGAGGAGCGGAAAGTCATTAAAGATTGGCTCACGCAGGATGGCGGCGCAGAAGGCGACACGACCATGTGGATTGATACGATTGCAGCGGAGACCTACGGCTGGCCGCAACATGTTGCGACCTATGCCCAGATCGCTGCACTGCAGGTGCAGCGGGCTAAGGGGAAGATGACCTCAACGGGGCTGCAGGCAGTACTGGAAGCTGGACGAGTGGAGCGAACAAAATTCTACGAATCCCGCGCAGACGGGCTTCAGGAACATCACCGTAAGGCCATCGCCCACGCCTTTGCCGAGGTGCGAGAAGATCACACGCAGACAGGCCTCGTAATAATGAGACAACTGATCAAGGCGGTCGGCGAAGCCAAAGCAGATACTGTCTTCAAGTTCGCACTCCATAAGGGCGTGCTCGATTTTCGGAACGGGCGCTACGCCATCCCCATTCCGTCCATGCGGGACTGGTTCCTGGAGAACTACTTCTAAAGCACGGAGCACCGCCGCCCAAGTAAGAAGCATAACGGAAAAATCCGAACCGCATCAGAACACTCCATCCGGTGAGTCTGAATCTCGCCTGCTCGGAACGGGATTGAGGGGCTGCTAGAACCAAAATCATCAGTAAATACTTGATACAATCCGCAGATATAGGCCCCTTCCATTTGCATCAATCGGAGAACTCGAAGGGGCTAGGTTGCCCTGTCTGAGACTTTCCTGAATATGCGCTTTGCGAACGACGTCCAATATATTGTTGATGCCAAATGTGATCGTCCAGAAATCACGAAAAGCATATCCGATCTCGGCATCAAAAATCCAGGAACCCGGAAATTCCTCCAGAACATCAATCCCGTCTGCGCGGCATGTGGAACTCCCGTAGCGGCACTGCTGCCAGCTGTCCAGCCAGTTCATGCGCAGCAGCCCGGACCACCGGCCTGCAACCTGCCGGTAGGTCGCCACGACCCGATGCCTCGGATTCAGGCGCTCAAGTTCAATCCGTCGCTGCAGAGTCAGCAGGCTCAAGGTCAGTGGAGTCGCCAGCGATTCGCCCAGAAAATCCGTGATCTGCTGCGGGGATGTAAAATGAGTCAGCGAAGTCGCCGTCCAGTTCCAGGCAATACTTCCCAGAGATGCACGGGTGCGGCTCCAGTCATGATCCCATGCCAATAAAACATCCACCCCGTTGGTCCGCGTACTGAAATCATTCGAGTAAAACCGGACCTCCCGGATATTGGTAACCCCTCCCAGAAGATCCCTTGAATCTATGATCCGTACGATCTCGTCCGTGATCGGGATATTGCCGGTCAACGAAAGCCGATCCTTTAACTTAATCGTGAAGAAGTCGGCGGTCAAGGTGAGGCCATCCCGAAATTCAACAATCAGCCCCGACGACAGACTGCGGGCAAGTTCCGGGGTCAGGGGCTCGCCCCCAAGCGCTTCCGAAATTGGATGCGTAGACGGCAGAACCCCAACCTCAATGAGTCCCTTTTCTTTTGAGAATCCGGTGGTTCGGAATACATTCAGATTTGCCTGCCCGGGAGTCGGTGCACGAAAGCCCGTACTCGCTGCTGCACGCAGGGAAATTTTGTCCGTTACCCGATAGAGTGTCGCCACTTTACCATTCAGCGTTCCGCCAAAATCGCTGGTATAGTTTTCGTATCGCACCGCAATATTGCCCACCAGCCGCCGGGTCAGGTCTGCCTCCATATCCGCATACACTGCAAGGTTCGGACGGCCCCACCGACCTGCAAAGACCGGATTCAATCCCTGATACCCATTCGCCCCAACACTGAACCCCTGATCGGCATAGGGCCCCACCTGCCAGGAAAATGGATCGCCTGCCTGACTCTCAAAAATTTCGGTGCGCCAGGATACGCCCCAGGCCAGGTTGACCGGGGAAGACAGCTGCCGCACCTGAAAAGGAACGGAAAACGCGGCCGACACCTCTGCCTCCTGCTGAACATACGAGCGCGGCTTGAATGAATTGGGGGTGTCCGGCCCAAAAGAGGCGTTGATGGAATTATAGAGGAAAAATTTTATATGACTCCGTGCACCACTGACACTGACATCCCAGTTCAGTCCGTCCGAAGAACCCCCATGCAGACCCGCTGTCAGACCAAGGTCAAATACATCTCCCCCGAACCGGGGGGTAAATCCACCCGGAAACATCTCGTTGAATAAATAACACTCCCCCCGAAATTCCGTGATAAATGCCTGGATCTCCGCATTTGAAGCATCCAGTCCCGGCAACCGGTCATCACTTCGGCAGTCAGGACCCTGATCTGGTTTCAGGTCGATGACCGCGCGTTCATCACCAAAGCGAAATACACTGCTGCGTGCAGTTCTCGTGCCGGGAGCACGAAAATAAAATCCGGACTCCTGGGTTCTGCGTCCTCCCCCGCCAAAGGCATAGGCCCGGATTTTGGGGGTTACATCCAGTCCGGCATTGAAGAATCCGAGGATACTGTGGCTCACCTCAGGGCTGCCCCAGATCTGGGCGGGGTCGTTTACGGGATAACCTCGCTCAATCAGTTTCTTTGCATCCTCGCGCTGAACACTGCGAACTGTAGACTGCACATCCCTGTACTCAGTGCTGAGATTGAAAAACCCGTTCCAGGGTAGCGAAAACCCCGCATTCGCGGCCAGATGGATATAGCGCCCGTCTCCTTTTGAATACTGCCCCGTCCGTACAAGAGAGCGTACCCCCTGCTTATCTTCGCGTAACTGCAAATTAAATACCCCCGCAACCGCATCTGCACCGTACTGGGCTGTCGCACCATCACGGAGGATTTCCATTTGCCGTAAGGCAATCGTCGGGATCATGTTCAGATCCGCACCCTGTGCCCCCACATTCAAGGAACTTCCTGAGAGTGCAATAGAGGCGGACCGGTGGCGGCGCTTGCCGTTTACCAGAACCACCACATTATCGGTGGGCAAACCCCGCATCGTTGCCGGACGCACCACAGCCGCCTCATCTCCCGTATAACTTTGAAGATTATAGGATGGAATCTGCGACCGTAAAACCTGATCCATGTCCGTTGTCGCCAATGATTGCAGATCCGAAACCCCAAGTACATCCACCGGCACGGCCGAGTCTTTCAGGAGTCTGGGCTGTCGCCGTGATCCCACAATAACCACTTCGTCCAGACCGAAGATTGCAGGGATCAGCATGACATTAAGTTCTTCGGTACTTGACGACAGAAGAACCTCCTGTGTCTGGTATCCAATAAACCGGAACACCAGCGTTGCGCCGGCAGTCGGAATCTGGACTGTGTAGCCTCCGTCAAGGGCGGTTGTGGTCCCGAGCGTAGTCCCACGAACAGATACGGTAACCCCAGGCAGAGGCAGAGCCGTCTCACCATCGGTGACCGTGCCTTGAACTGTGATCTGCGAACTCGCAACCGATGCCGTGCAATGAAGGACCAGTAGAGCGACAATGCAATACCTAACCGTTTTCATCGTGTCTCTCGTATCAGAAATCAGCATAAATATACCGTTACGGAAATTAACTTTGGGCTTACTGCACTCCCCTGTAACGTAATATGGATTGCGCTTTCGGGGGTGTAATATCTGGGAATGTCTGATATTGCTTGTGATTTTTATATCTTAATATGAGGTTATATGTATAGAACCTTGCACACAGTCACTGAATAAAGCATCGTGACATCCCATAACATTACCGACGCAGAAATCCGTCAGCGTCTTCAATTGAGCGAAGATGGTCGCTGGGGATTCCAGGAAATTGAATTCAACGGGAACCGTCCAAAGAGTCCCCGAAGAGACGACCTCGCTGATGAAATAACCGCGTTTGCGAATTCGGATGGCGGAGTGCTTCTTTGCGGAGTTTCAGACCGCGGAGAACTTCAGGGAATGTCCAGAGAGCAGGCTGCCGCACTAAGCCTAATGTTGGCGGAAATATCTGCCGACACCATAAAGCCCCCGCTTAATATTATTCTTGAACAGCGGCAGCTTGACGGAAAGATCATTATCCTTGTAGAAATACCGAGAGGAACACATGTACATGAGCGGGCGGGGCATGCTTATCTTCGGGTTGGTCCCACCAAACGTTCCATGGGGCATGACGAACGTCTTCGGCTGGCCCAGCAACGCGCCCAGAGCCGATATCTCTGGTTTGATCGGCAGGCGGTTCCAAATACCGGATTTAATACACTCGTGGAGCGCCTATGGGAACCATTGCTCAGTGCAGCAGGTGCGGATAATCCTCCCCTTGCATTGAAGAATATGGGATTAATCATCTCCGATGTCAGTGGAATGGATCGGGCGACCGTTGCCGGAATCCTGCTTTGTACCAATTCACCTCATGTATGGTTACCCCAGGCCATCATTCGGGCCACGATGTATAGAGGTACAGACCGATCCTCCGGGCACTTGGATATACAGGAAATCCAGGGGCCCATCTCCCTTCAGATTGCCGATGCAATGAAGTTTGTAGCCCGGAACATGCGTGTCGCAACACGAAAGACCCCGACCCGGGAAAATATCCCGCAATACCGTCTTTCGGCGGTATTTGAGGCGATCGTAAATGCGGTTGTTCATCGTGACTATTCCATGGCCGCCCGCCATATCCGACTTTCCATGTTCAAAAACAGACTGGAAATTGACTCTCCTGGACCGCTTCCAAATGGGATGACCATAGAGGGCATGAGTTCCGGCCGGGCAGATCGAAACCCCGTGCTTGCATCCATGTTGGGACGATTCCCCGTCGGGAACGTACCGGGATCTGAGCATCGGAGGTACATTATGGAACAGCGTGGAGACGGCGTTTCCATCATATTCAAAAAGACCCGGGAATTACTGGGAGTCAGTCCGGAGTACAGGATCATTGATCAGACAAATCTGGTTTTGATCATCCCCGCCGCTAAGTTGCAAATTACCCCATTGGATGCCATCATCACCGTTTACTCTAAAGGACAGCCCGTAGAAGGCGCGGATATTCTGGCGCTCTTTCCCAATAAATCCCGGGTACGGGCAGTCACCGATGAAAATGGGGAAGCAAATCTTACTCTGGATAATTCACATCTGCCGATGACGGTGTATGCCGCAATGCCCGGCTATTCAGCAGCATTCATGCAGCAATGGATTCCGAACCAAGAAGGATTAGTTGTAGAATTGAATCCGCTCATACATGGAGGCTCCATTATTTTCCTGAACGCCTCGGGCCACATTCCCGGACTGCATGGACGACTGAACCTGAAACGTAATGATCTTGATCAAACCTATCTGTACGCGGACCATATTTCCATTGATCAGGGAAGGCAGCAGCCTGTCAGTTTCCGGTTCGGAAAGCCCATGAGACTTACGGACACATCCGGCTTTGAGATAATGGCAAAAATCATAGACCTTACCGATCAGGCGGCCCTCATAGAATATCAACAGCTTGACCCAGAACCCTGATCAAGAGAAAATGAGACCGTTTTCTATGACGCTCCACAATGCCAGAGCAATTCAATCCCCGTCAGGAGAAACGGTTGCCGTGTTGCTGTTTTCTCCCGTTTGATTCGGAATATCCAGACGGGGAAGTAATTTAATCGACAGGATCCAAGGATACAGGGGGCGATAAACTGCGTGCACAAACCATCCAATCCTCTCCCCGTGGGTCCCCCGGGCATTGCAGAAACATATCATCGGGCGAAATCAAGAATGTACTCAGCAAAAAATCCAAGGAGGAGAACGAATCGACATATTCGAAGGTCTCCGTGAATACCTGCACACGTTCCATTTCCTTCACGAATACGTGCGAACCGCTATACTGCATCCCATTTAGATCCGAAAACTCTCCGGGATCTTTTCCCAATCGTCCAATTTTCCGGCTGATATATCCCTCCGCTCCTATCGCAAATATATTATGTCCGAACCACTCAGAGATATAAAGACTATCGTCGATCACAATCATATGGCCAGGTCTGCCCAGTATCAGCGAATCATCTGGAATCCCCGCTTGGACTGCAGCTTCCCATATTTCCGGCTCAATGTCCGTATTGACGACGAACTGCGGCGCAGAATCTAGTAATTGATCAATGACCGGGGAATCTTCAAATCGAATCCCTCCGTTTTGACATGCAATGATCGGCAGAATAAACAATACCGCTGCATACCCGCACCTATCGAATATGCAGCGGTAAGAAATGGAATTCATAATACGCAACCCGCTTCACTAAGCGGTGCTCTTACACAGTCTTCCAACTAGCGTATAGTCTCTCAATCACCCCAATAATATCTGTGGGAAGATATTGCTTTGCCCTTCCCACAAGATCCTTCGGAACACCATGCAGGGCTTCCGCGATAGGCCCGGCTATTGCTGCCAGTGTGTCGGAATCCCCTCCGAGCGAAATTGCGTTCCGAACAGCGTCTTCAAAACTTGTTGACTCAAGTGCGCATGTGATGGCTTCGGGAACAGTTCCCTGACAGGTCACATCGAAGACATAATCAGGTCGGATCTCGTCAACGGTTCTGGAAAGATCGTATCCGTATTCCTGCTCAATGGTTCTGCGTATATGCTCCGGTCTGTGTTTCTGAAAGGCGAGCCAGATAGCGTGCGTGGTTGCTCTTGCTCCCTTAATACCCTCAGGATGATTATGGGTAACCTCGGTTACCCGGTCGGCGGCAAACAGTGCTTCTTCTATGGATCGGTGCCGGTTAAGAAAAGCTGCCGGGGACACTCTCATTGCCGCTCCGTTCCCATAGCTGTTATACGCGTCCATTTCATCAGTATTGATCCAAATGAGAAACATGCCACCATACCCCCTGCCCGGGTGATTCCGACACCACTGACGCAACGCTTGAACTGCCGAAGACGGGTCATTCAGCAGTATGTGTGCGACCGCTGCCGTACATACCGAATCGTCGGTATAAAAACACTCCGGCTTGAAAAATTCAAACTCCTTTGTCTTAATTCGATCCCACTCATAAACCGAACCGACAAGGTCTCCTATTATAGCTCCGTATGACATCTGGATGTACCTCTTAATCAAATTTTTATTTCAGGGAGCCGGCCGGCTGGAAGGAATCTTGCATACGGCCACAAAAATACTCCCCTGGCTTTCCGCTGCGGAGTAGTTTGGATGTGAGATTTCCCAGGCTACTCGACAAAATACTCATTTTGAGATTTCGCCCGTAAATGATATTCATCACGCCCCCGCTACAGGTTATAACGTGAGCAGTTGGACAGGGTTCAGTCAGAATCGCCGGTACGGGTGAGATGTGGGAGGTAGTCCTGCCATATACGTCAAAAACATCAGCATGATACGCCAGACCACGACCATATTCAGCGTAACCTCCCGATGCAGTGAGGCATCCTTCTTCATACACAGTTTTTCCACCTGACATCCGGTTTTGAGGACACGGAAGGTATCTTCAACCTGCCAGCGGAGCACGTAACAGTCCACCATCTGCTTCACTTCCGCCGCACTGATGATCTCTCTGATAGTCAGCAGATACCATTGAATGGACACTATATTTTCTGTCAGACTGAGTTCCGACATGTAAATGCACCGGATTGGCATAGGGCTGGATCGGTTCTTCGTTGGCAGGAGCATCGCTTTGCAAAATCGCAGTTGCATTCGCGCATTCCACGCCGGATGGCCTTTGCTCGTAATCCGACCCGACTTCTGCCGACTACTCATCGCCTGTACATCCACATAAATCACGCCCGCAGGCATTGCACTGCGCATCTTATTGAATAAGGTCAACTGATCCCGGTTCTGTTTTCGCTCAGTCCTGTTCAACCTCCGGTCATGCTTGGCACGCACCAAGGGATGCGTCCGATTCAGCCGTTTTGTACAATTTGGCATCTGACGTGCCCTTTCGTCTTGTGATAGGAGGATTCGGATATCATCTTACCGATCTCTCACCGAAAGGACTATTCATTTCGGGATTACAATTTTCAGTCTGAATTTCCAAGTGAGCGGGTACATCTTAAACTCTCTCAGAAATTCAGGCTAGAGAGTCAATTCAGAAAGGGCAAATATCCTGCTTCTGCATGCATGACAGAAAATTGAACCTCTCCAGTCATGGCCAATATAAAATGGGAACCATAACTCCAAAGCAATGTACCAGCGATTGAACTATCTCCAAAAACATGATTAACACACTTACGATTGCTCGTAAACTCGCCAAATCAGGAATTAAGCGAGAACAAGCTGAAGCCATTGCAGATATCGTTGCAGATGCCGTTAACCATCAAAACGGGAATCTCGCAACCACGGAGTTCGTACGTACCCATGTTGGTGAGTTGCAGAAAGGCACGGATGGTAAAATAGACTCCATACGTGTGGAAATTGGCGATTTGCGTATAGAAATCAGTGAGTTGCGTATAGAAATCAGTGAGTTGCGCAGTGATATGGAGACCCAAATAGCTTCAGTGCGTGTGGAAATCAGTGCTCTGGATGCAAAAATCAGTGCTCTGGATGCAAAAATCAGTGCTACTGAGGTTCGGATCGTGCGCTGGTTAATCGGTATAGGCCTGACCTTAGGACTCTATCAGGGGGCGCTCCAGTTTTTTTCATAAAACGGCTCTTTTTGAGTGCTGATATTCTGACTCGGACTTATATCCCTCTGCGCTGTTGTATCTCACAGCCGCGTAAAATTTGACGTGCCCCCATACGCCCACTTGCGGATACACCGCAATTTGGTGCCGGTTGATGAGCGTGATCCGGCAACTATAGACTCCCGGAATCACGAACAACCCAGACACAGAATGGTAAGGGATTCACAGACTCCTGTGCATATGGCCCGCGCTGTTCCGTTGATTCTTGCCGTCGCAGTTTCTCATGCAACGGTCTCCCATGCACAGTTTCTGGGCTGCCGCCTTATTGATCAGATCACCCTGGAAGACTGTAAAGTTCTGGAAAAACTCTTCTATGAAACCGACGGATATAACTGGCGGAATGTGCGCGGATGGCTCCGAACGAATCAGCCATGTGACTGGTACGGGATTACCTGTCAATCCTCGGAATGGCCCAGAGAAATCATTCATATTGATCTGTCCGGAAACGACCTCAGGGGTACGCTCCCCGGCGACCTGGCTTTCCTGACAGAATTACAATCCATCCGCATTGATAACAGCGGCCCGGGAGTCCGCCAGAGAAAACTGATCCATCGGATCCCCAATACACTCGGAGATCTGGAGCATCTGGAAGTCCTTTTGCTCGGCAATAATGCCTTTACCGGTACGATCCCGCCAGAACTGGGAAACCTGATCAATCTTCGTGAACTCAGTCTAGGAGATAATGAATTAGAGGGGGTCATACCTCAGCGACTTGGGAAGTTAACCCGGTTACAACACCTTGATCTCAGCGGGAACACCTTGGGTGGATCCATCCCTGACTCACTCCACCACCTCACTGAACTTGAACATCTGGATCTGAGCCAGAACCTCTTTCATGGAAATCTTCCAGCCTGGTCGGGAAACCTGAGTGCTCTCAAGTTTTTTGATGTCAGCGAAAATATGTTTTCTGGAACCGTACCCGAAGAACTGACTCAATTGAATCAACTCGTATGGTTCTCCCTCGCGGATAACAACCTGAGCGGGGCACTTTCGCTCACCGCAGCAACTCACGCCGCCAACATTACCAACTGCCAGATGGGAGGGAATCTTATTTGTCTGCCCGATGCTCCTCCCTACGCAAATTTTGACCAAGTGTGTTCTCTCTCCCCGCAAAGTTCCTGCAAAGCATGCCAGAGGGAGGACTGCCGGAGTCTGGAATCCATGTACCTTGAAACGGGTGGAGTTTCCTGGCTGCAAACTGATGGCTGGCTTGCCAGTTCAGATCCATGCGATTGGCATGGCATTACCTGTTCCAGTGAGGTCATTACCCGTATCATCCTGTCCGAAAATCAACTCACTGGTGACCTGCCCCGCTCCTTATCCTCTCTGTCCAGCCTCCAGATACTTGACCTCTCCCAAAACAACCTGCAGGGTGAGATTCCGGAGGAGTACGCCGGACTGCGTGAACTCAAAACCCTGGATCTCAGCCGCAACGAACTTACCGGGATCCTGCCCCTGCAAGTGGCCGCACTCGGTACAAAACTGAATCAGTGCAACCTGTCGGAAAATGCAGGCATCTGCCTGCCGGATAATGACATGTACGTTGCGCTGAACGCGAACCCGATCTGTCAATTGCCGCTGCGTAAAGATTGTCTGGGCTACGACTTTGTCGCGTTCAATGCGTTGCGTGCAGTCCCGGGGGAACGCTCCATTCAACTGGTATGGTCTACAACCCAGTCCTCGGCCGGAATTACATTTATGGTCGAACAGACTGAACCGCCTGCCATTCTCGCTGAAATGCCCGGCCGTGCAGAAGCACCTAGTAATTTTTCGTTCACCATTGCAGATCTGGAACCTGGATCCTATTCATTTCAGATCCGCCAGATCACGGCATCCGGTTCGTTCAGGGCCACGGCCCCCCTTACGGTTGAACTCTATGCAGATGTTCTTGAGGTAAGTACCACCTACCCCAATCCATTCTCCTCAGAGGCAATCCTTGAATTTACCTCCGGCAGACAGGGAGCCGTTGAAATCCACCTGTATGACCTCATTGGCCGCCGAGTCCGGACACTTTTCAGCGGAACACCTGCACTGCATCAGCCGACCCGCATCATCCTGGAGTCGGAAAGCCTGCCCAGCGGCACCTATTTTATTCACAGTTTCCTTGACGGCCATCCCGTCTCCTCCGAGAAAATCACGCGTGTGCGATAACTAGTTCCCGGATAACATATCCCGAATAATCTGCTCCACCTTGCCGGGCTGTTCCTGATGAATATTTGGACCGGATTCCAGGATAAGATGGATGCCGTCCTCCATCTTTTCCACCCATGAAGCATGAAACTCCGTCCAGACCTCACGCCCCCGCTGCGACTCCCCTACCCAAACCGGCGTATCGGACACGCGTCCGGCTGTCAGAACTGCGGTCGGGTGCGAAGGCACGGAGGCAAGTTCCTGTCCGGCCTCTTGTTCAATGATTTGAGCATATGCCCGGAACTCCTGACCGACTCCACCCGGAAGCATGGACTGAAAACGTTTCAGTCGGCCCCAGTACGACTGCCATGCCTTCGCATCAAACGCCGTCCATATCTGGGCCTGATTTTCGTGGTGAGGATCAACAAGAACCAGTCCACGAACCCGCTCCCCATACAAATCTGCAAACCGGCGTGCAATCAAACTCCCCTCGGCATGTGCCACCAATAGATAAGGGGCAGGAGCATCGATGCTCTGAAGCAGGGCGCTCAGTTCGGATGCCGTCTCATCCAGAGTACGAGGTATTCGGGATGCCTTGGATAAACCTAAACCGGGGCGATCATACGCAATGGTGCGGATGTTCTGTGCCAAACTCTGCTGAAGCGTCTCCCAGGTCGTGAGGTTATCCCCCATCCCTGCAATGAGCACCACCGCCTCGGTACCCGTGCCCGCATCAACATAATTCACATCCAATCCATTGACCTTTACCACTTTTCCCACTGGGTATGCATCCCCTAACCGCCATTCTTCGGGCTCCAGCTCGTTCTCATCCAGATCTGTCATACTGCTGAATGTGGATTGATCCAGAATTAATGCATCTCTATCCGAACCAGGTGGAGCCATGATCGCTCCTCCATACCCTCCCCACGGATCTGCACACATGCCGTGATAGACCCCGTCCCGGAGTCGCACCAGTGTGCAGGGTAATTCAAAGGATGGCTCCCATACAAAGAAGAGACTGTCAGCAGTCACCCGTATATCCTTGAACCGGAATGGCCCATATTCTTCGACCTCCATCACAATCTTCAACCCGTTATGCTCATTCTGAACATTGTAGGTCACATCCATGGACCGGCCGTTCCGATGAATGATCTGTCCCACCCATGCTCCATCCTGAATAATCTGGGACTGCGTGTCCATCGTTGTACTAAGTGCTATCCAGGCAATCAGCAGCGTCAGTTTCCGCATCGTCGTCATTTTGATCCATTGTGTCTAACTGTTCCAAATAATTCTGTGCAGGTAGATTCCCCGGTTCTCTTTCCAGAAGTTCACGCCAGACAGAACGAGCCTCTTCAATCCTTCCCCCCTGAGCATATGCAATCCCTAGATTCAACCTGGCCGCACTTAGATCCGGATCCGCACGAAGGATTGCCTCAAACCTTCCGGCCGCCTCATCGGGATTCCCGCACTCCATGTACAATGTCGCAAGATTTGTCTGCATGTACAACTCCAGTCCAGGGGGAACGCGAATGGCCAACCCGTTTTTGATCGCTTCAATCGCACGATCATACCGCTTGGACTCACGAAGCCGGTTCGCAAGTTCAATCCAGTTCGCGGGCGAGTTGGGATCATTGTCAATCGCATTCTGTGCCTCAGTGACGCGCTGCTGAAGCTGCTGCGCTTCCTCCGCCCTCGAAAAATATACATCCGCTTCCACTTCCCGCCCAAGCCGCATATAGACCTGCCCGAGGTTAAATTGCGCCCCGTGATGCCATGTCCATTTTTGAGCCACGGGCTCAAGGTAAGCAAGCGCAGCCTCAGCAGAATCCAGCCGGAAGTACTGCGTCCCCACGATATACTGGTAATCCAGATCATCCGGGCGCAGCCGGAGACCGTGCAGGGACATCTCCAGCGCACCTTCCAGATCTCCGGTTTCCTCTAAGAGCTGTCCAAGCCACATGTAGGTGGTCGTATTCTCTGGGTCCAGTTCAAGCACCTGTTCATAGGCCTCCTGTGCACTATCCGGCACCCCCAGCCTCGCATAAGCCCGGCCCAATTCATGAAACAGTGCGGGGGTCGGACCAACTGCAGATTCCTCTTCCAGATAATAATTGATCGCATCTCGAAGTTTTCCCCTTCGAAAACTGTTCAGTCCCATATTGAATCGAGTACCTGCATACTCAGGGTCAATCTCCAGAACAACATCATAGGCGGCCTGCGCAATGTCCAGACGATTTAGCTGCGTATAGATCTTTCCTCGTAAATAATGCAGATCTGCCAGCTCCGGCATGAGAACCTCCGCGCTGTCAGTGTAAGCCAGCGCCACTTCATATACCCCCCTGGAGAATGCCCCTTCCGCCTCCACCATGTATCTGGCAACCCGTGGAGAGAGATTGTTCCGCTGCTTCTGCGCAATCCCAACCGGCTCACGGCAACCGGCCCATATCGAAAAACAAAGCAAGAGGATGCCACCTCCCCTTATATAAGTCTGCCAGCGGCTGTGGCCGAAATTCCGGGATTTTAGCACTGCTCCAATACAATGATCTGGAACTGAACTTGCCCTCTTATCTGGATAAACCTGCATTTTTAATGACTGCTCATTGGATCGTCGGTTCCCTGATCGTGATCGTCCCGCCAGGGACATCCGTTCGGCCTGTGAACGTACCACCTGGCCAATGCACTTCCAGTGAATCTACGGAATCTGCCGCCCCCAATCCAAATAGGGGCCAGCGCTGACTCTGAGAAAGGTAACTTGTACCGCTTCGCACATAACGCTCCTGCCACGTTCCATTCACATATACCCGCACACGGCTCCCAATGGCATCCCGGTTACTGGTGATTCCGACCAATTTCACGGTCAGTGAACTGCCTGCCTCCGTCTCATTACGCCAGAGATGTACGGGGCCGCCATTCTCGGTGATGAGCAGGTCTGGATCCCCATCCTGATCGTAATCGGCCCACGCAGCCCCCCGGGCCACCATAAACTCGGAAAAAACACCGGTCGGCTCCGCCTCGGAGAATCTCCCATTCCCCACATTCACATACAACTGCGACCGCTGCCGAAACGTAACACCTTCCTCCACCTCTCCAATATCTTCGGTAATGTGACCGTTGGCGGTGACCAGATCCAGATCTTCGTCCAGATCAAAGTCCGCCAGCAAAAGCCCAAAGGTCAACGTACGCAGGCTTGGCCTGCCAATCTGTGAAACCGCCGCCCGCTCCGTGAAAATCCCGTTGCCCACATGCCGGTAGACCCCCACCATTTCGCCGGAGAAATGGCCGATGAACACGGTCTCTCCACCGGCCGCATCTACGACACCAATATCAATTCCCATTCCTGCGCGTGCACGCCCGTTTTCGTCAAACGCAATCCCGCTGGCAATGCCCTTCTCCGCGAAGGTGCCATCTCTCTGGTTTTCAAAGAGCAGATCCCGCTGGGTATCATTCGCAACAATCAGATCCGGCCATCCATCCTGATTATAATCCATACTTGCCGCGGCAAGCGTTTTGCCGGGCAGACCGGCAAAATCATCGGACTGCTCTTCAAAGGTGCCGTCTCCCCGGTTTCGGTAGAAACGCCCGGTAATCCCCTCATACTGCTCCGGCGTACAGTAGGATTTTTTGTCTCCGACACGGGTGCAGTAAATATCCTCTTCAGGGGTCCAGTGAACATAGTTGCCGATATATAAATCCAGAAACCCGTCCTGATCCGCATCCAGAAATACACTGGCCGAACTCCATTCGCGATCATCTCCCAGACCGGCTTCTTTACTCACCTCCCGAAAAACTCCCTCTTCATTGCGTAACAGGAGATTCTCAAATAATGCCGTTACAAATACATCCGAGTCGCCATCATTATCATAATCTGCAACGCTGACCCCGAATGCATAACTCCGAAGAGAGGCCAGTCCGGCCTCCCGGGTCACCTCGGTGAATGGTCCATCCCCGCTGCCGCGGTACAGGCGGATTGCGGGCGATGAAGCGGCCCCCCTTGATGGAAATATACTGCCGGAGATCAGCAGAATATCCAGGATTCCATCATCATCATAATCCAGAAAACCGCCCCCCGCTCCCATCGTCTCCGGAAACCACTTTTCTCCAAAAGCCCCCGTCTCGTGCCGAAAATCTCCCAGACCAGCGGCCGCCGTCACATCTTCAAATACAATCGCTGCCAAGTTCTGCTCCTCCTCGGAATTCTCTGGCTCCAACCCGGATGGACCACATCCTGCCACAAAAAAGAGTAATATGATCCCCGCTATTTTGAGCATTGCAATCTTACGACTCATCTTCAATGAGGTTGACTGTAGTATTGACCGGCAAATCATCTATCCAGATTTCCTGACCACTCGGCCAGCGGACCCATAAACTGTCCGGCACTCCCTGGAGGCCAAAAAAAGCGGCCGATTCCGAGTGAGACAGATAACTGGAACCCGAGCGAATACGCCGGACCTGCATGTTCCCTCCACTCCACAAATGGAGCTGCGCACCATATGCATTTCGATTGCTTCTTGTTCCGGTAAGCCTGACCCGAAGCCATGTCTTCCCCGCGGACTCATTCCGCCACAGATGTATGGGACCATTGTTTTCAACCAGAAGAACATCCAGATCGCCGTCTAGATCATAATCTCCGGCTGCAAGTCCACGACCGACAAAGGGTTCCGTCAATGGCCCGCCTGCCGGCATCTCGGCAAAGGTGCCAGTCCCGTCATTCAAAAATAATTGTGGACGCTGCCGAAAGGACACCCCATCCACAATCTGGGCAATATGTGTCTGAACATGCCCATTGGCGATCAGCACATCCAGGTCGGTATCCAGATCGACATCAAAGAGAACAAGGCCGAAGGTGAGCGTCTTCAGACTGGGCTGCCCAATCCGGGATGCTGCCGCACGGTCATTAAATATCCCCCCTCCGATATGCCGGTATACACCGACCATCTCATCCGAGAAGTTGCCCACAAAGATAGAGGGTTCGCCCGATTCATCCACGACCCCGATATCCACGCCCATCCCGGCCCGCGGCTTCCCATGCTGATCATAGGCAATCCCGCTGGGGACCCCGGTCTCCACAAACGTGCCATCGCCCTGATTCATAAAAAGCATGTCCCGCTCCGTATCGTTGGCAATGAACACATCGGGCCATCCGTCCTGATTCGCATCCAGTTCCGCAACGCCTAATGTTTTGTCCCGAACCGGATCCACTCCCGACAGAAATCCCGCCTCTTTCGTCAGATCGGCAAACGTTCCATCGCCCTGATTCTCGTAATAACGGCTGGCAATACCATCATACACCTCCGGAGTACAGTACACCTTACGCTCATTAAAACTGCAATAAATGTCCTCATCCGGACTCCAGTGGACATACGTTCCAACATAGAGATCCAGAAACCCGTCCTGGTTTGCATCAAAGAACATGGCACTCGTACTCCATTCACGGATCTGTCCAACCTGTGCGGCCTGTGCAACATCTTCAAAAACACCATCCGTATTGCGCAGCAGCAGATCTTCTTCCAGCGCTGTCACATAGACATCCTCATCCCCGTCATCATCATAATCTCCGACCGTCATTCCCAGACTATATGCGCGAAGTAGGGCTAGGCCGGCCTGCTGCGTGACCTCTTCAAACCCGTCTCCTCCAAGATTGCGGAACAGTCGCAGCGCCGGATGTGCTCCGAGCGACGGCTCCCCCGCAAATGCCCCTCCGGTTGCCACCAGAATATCCTGCCAGCCATCCTGATCATAGTCAAAGAATGCCCCGCCCGCACCAACAATTTCCGGTGCATAGGAATTCCCAATCCCTCCATGGTTATGGGCCACCCCTCCAAGTCCAACCCTCTGGGTCACCTCCGTAAACAGGGGTTCCCCTGCACCTGGATCCCTGGATGCCTCCCTCGAACACCCCGCAATCAGGGCAATCCCCACACATACTGTAATCGCACTTCGCATCAATCAGTTGACGGCACCCGGCATCGGACGTTCGTTCCAGTCCTCTTGTCCCTGTGTAAGATGAACTTCAATATTCACAGGTACATCATAGAAGACCTGCACCTGTCCGTCCGGCCAGTTGACACGGAGACTGTCCACAACCGCCGCCTCCCGCATCCCGAATGCGGCAGCGATTTCATTCTGCGACAGGTAACTGCCGCCTGACCGGATCCGGCGCTGCTGAACCTGCCCACCTGCATATACCCGGATATGCGTCCCAAAGGCATCCCGATTCCCATTCGTCCCCGTAACCGTGATGCGGAGCCAGTTGCGCCCGCTGACCTCATTTCGCCATAGATGTGCCGGACCATTGTTTTCAACAATGAGGATATCCAGATCCCCGTCCCGATCATAATCTCCGTAGGCTGCGCCGCGGGCAACCATTTCAATCTCCAGCGGCGGGGTCGTTGAGGGAGGCACTTCTGCAAACAGGCCCGTCCCGTCATTTTCAAACAGCTGTGCCCGCTGCTCATACGTGATTTTATCCTGCCCAGCCAGCCGGTCAGGGTACACATGTCCGTTCGCAGCCAGCAGATCTAAATCTGTATCCAGATCCACATCCATCAGCATAAGCCCAAAGGTGAGCGTGTTCAGGCTTGGCTGACCGATCTGGGACCGTGCCGCACGATCTGCAAACAGACCATTGCCCAAATACCGGTATACGCCGATCATTTCGGTGGAGAAATTTCCTACAAAAACCGAGGGGTGACCGGTCTGATCCACCACACCAATATCAATGCCCATCCCTGCGCGGGCCTCGCCATGCTCACTGAACGCAATCCCGCTCTGCACTCCGCGCTCCGAGAACGTGCCATCCTGATTATTTAGAAACAGAAGATCCCCCTCACCATCATTCGCCACCGCAAAATCCGGCCACCCATCCTGATTAAAATCCCATTCCGCCATTCCCAGTGCTTTCCCAAGTGCATGATGCACCCCCGCTTCCTGGGTCCGATCCATAAACGTCCCGTCCCCTGCCGCTTCATAATAACGGCTGGCTCTGCCTTCGTAATCCGCGGGAATACAGTAGAGTTTCTCCATCGCACCTTCCGGGCAGAATTTATCGGTTTCCGGGGTCCAGTCTGCATAATTGCCCACATACACATCCAGCCGGCCATCCCGATTCCCGTCCATCCACATGGCGGAACTGCTCCATTCATCCTCCAGACTGAGTCCTGCGTCTTCCCGCGCCTGAAATACACCCTGCTTATTTTCCAGGAGCATATTCTCATTCAGGCTGGTAATCAACAGATCCCGATCCCCATCATTATCATAGTCCGCCGCGGCCACGCCAAGCGTGAATGCGTCCAGCCCCTCCAATCCCGCTGCGCCGGTTACATCAATGAACGTGCCATCTCCCATATTTCGATACATCCACAGGGACTTGTACCAGAAATGCGGGGCACGATCCCAGTATCCGCCCCCCGCAAGTATTATGTCCAGCCATCCATCTCCGTCGTAGTCAATAAAGCCTGCTCCGGACCCCATCTGTTCCGCATAATACTTCTCGCCATCTTCTCCGTTATCATGCCGGAATCCAGCGAGCCCCGCCTCGGCCGTCACTTCGGTGAACCGGATGAACCCCTGATCCGGCGCAGTATCCCCTGACATCTGACAGCCAGTTATCCAAAACGAGACTGCAAAGAGGAGTACAATCCCGCAAGTAACCGCAGTGTTCATCCAAACCCTCACATTTTCATAAAGAAGGCGGAGAACTGGGAATTTGCCCAATTCTCCGCCTGCAACCTGAATCTAAATCGCTCAGGATCGGCCAAGCCGAAATTTTAGAGACCGATCTGAAGCCCGACCCGATTGACGGTACCAAGCTCTCCAAAATCAGTGTAGGCATAATCTGCACCGACATTAAAGCCTCCGAATGCATACCGGAGTCCCGCACCGGCACTGAATCCCTGCTCCTCACTAGCTCCCAGCTGCTCAAACCCTCCACGTAAGGATACCATATCCATGAAGGTGTATTCCATGCCGAAACGAATATGCTCCGAAAAGTCACGCGGCCGCTGCGCGTCCACATGCAGCTGAATGCTGTGCATGTCAGGATTGATGGAGGTCAGATCAATCAGGTTCATAGACATCCCAATCTGGAAGGTGAGCGGCAGTTCAAACCGTTCCCGCACATAAATCTGCTCCTGGGCAAAGTTGCGGGCACTCATCCCGATCACAAGGCTCTCAAACCCGGTTGCATATACGATCCCGAAATCATATGCAACCGTTCGGGTACTGTAGTCTTCCGTTGTCGCAATGACTCCGCTGTCAAAATTCTGTGAGGTCGCAAATCCGGTTCCAAAATCCTGGAACGCCAGTTTGATATTGGCACCGGCCGAGAAGCGGTCACCGAAGGACCGGGCATACCCGAGCCCAACCGCCATTGCAGTAGGACTGTAGGTGCCGGTTTCGATAAAACCGTCATCGTTATTCGCGCGAACGGTACGAATAAAATCACCATAGTCCACAGATACAATCGAGACCCCGACAACGCCATAATTCGCCGATGAACCTGGACGGAAAGCAATACTGGCCTGCGTATATCCGATATCTGCAATGTATGATATACTCGCTGCTGCCGCAGACATACGCCCGGGCATAAAGCCCATACTGGCAGGGTTATAGAACATGGACACCGACGATCCTGACAACTCTGCTGTCATCGCCGAACCAATTGCAGAGGCCCGTGCATCCACCGAGACGCTAAGGAATTTCATACCCGTCTGGGCACGCTTATCTGTTTCCACTTCCGTATCCGGCGTGAGACCTGCCTGTCCATAAGATATTGACACACTGCTCAAAACAAGCGCAGCGATAGTCAATGTTTTTGAAAAGATTGTATACTTTTTCATTTCATTGTTTTTTCTTTGGGTGATGCGTTGCGCCGCGCCTTACTCACCAAAACGCGGCGCGAACTGCATCTACCGGATTACCGTAAATTTCTGAATTGCCTCATCTCCCGTATCGCTGTCTGTTATGACGGCAATATAAATGCCGCTGACCAGCAGCTGGCGCGAGCTCGTCGTCAGGTTCCAAAGTTCATCTCCACTTCCATCGGTATGCTCAATCGTATGGACTAGTTCTCCAATCTCGGTATAGATCTTGATTGTGCAATTTCCGGGGATATTGAAGAATGCCACCCGGTCTTCCTGATCAAACCGTATGGTCGGGTCCGCACCAAGGTTCACGGGATTCGGGACAATACGTGCATCTGCCACCGTCCCCGTTGACCCGTAAGGAGGCCGCTTGAGGTTCACAGGCAGATAGGTCTGCGTGAGATAGCGGGAACTGCGAAGCGGGCTGCCGTTCGGCGTTCCGTTAATCCCGTCGGGATCAACGGGCTGTGCCTCACCAACGGCCTGCAGATAGTAGTAATAATCCGTCCCCCGGTTCAGATCTGTGTCTTCATAGGAGGTTGCCCCTGCACCGAGTTCCGCAATGAGATCGTAGCCGCAGTGCACCTGATTCGCCGCAGATGGATCTGCCGGATCCAACGCATTGGAGCCGTCAATAAACTGCCGGGTATCCAGATTCATACAGTTCTGATAGATATAATCCTCAAACCGTGAGGTCCGGTACAGTTTCCATCCCGTGCGGGTGGGACCGCCCGCCGGAGGAGTCCAGACAATTTCCACCTTGTCCGGGCGCCCGGTAACCGTGAACGTCGTGGGAGAATGCGGGGCTTCCGGGATGGGATAGGTGGACATTTGATTACTGGCCGCATACAGATTGATCGCCCGCTGCTGCGTCAGAAGTAATGAATCTCTTGCGGTGACCACCCATTGATTCTTCGTCATTTCCTCCAATCCATGACCAAACGCATCAAACATGCCGTCTCCGTCTGTATCCACCTGATTGAGTCTGAAATCAAACATTCCGGTCTGGATCATTCCATCCCCATTCGCATCGTATCGGATCAGGTCTGTACTCCGGTCTTGTCCGCCGAGTTTGAAGGCTCTGCCGATCCGCACCGCTGCATCAATGGATAAGCCGCCGACTCCTTCAACCACCACGATTCGGACACTCTCGCCCGGAGCAAAATCATAGGGGCCGTACGCCGTGGTGAACGCGTGCCCCCCCTGCTTCCCGGTAGAAGAGTCATTCATGGGCTCCCAGAAAACCCCCGTGGGCTCTATCCGGTCCGCATAATGCGGGTACATGTGTTCCGATCCGCCTTCAATCCGATCCGGATTTTCCCGTGTCCGGATTCCCCATTCATAATAATCCTCGTGCGAACTGCCGTCCGAGGTCAGCGGTTCGTCTTGATCCATAAATCCTAGAGTAGAGGGCTGACAGGTCGCAATCGTCTCCTCCGTACAGCGGATATAGGTGGGATCCGTTGGGGAATTATCGGCATGAATCGTAGCCCGCCCGATATAGGTGGCACCGGCCAAACGTCCAATTGTGTCTCCCGTGGGAGCACGTGATTCCTGCTTAAACAGCGGCACACCAAACCGGTCATAGTCTCCCTGGGTTTCCGGCTCAATCCCTATCCAGAGATACTGGGACGTAAACGAAATTGGATAATTTTCATGCCCGTCTCCCACCACATCCGTCATGCTGAACTTGCCCCAGGCCTGTCCATTGCTGCCGGTCCAGGCCGCCTGTCCACTCCCCCGGAGCCGATGAATGCGGAAGAAATAGGTTTCACTCAGATTTTGATCCGGCAGTTCAATGTCCTCATCTTCATCATTATTGCCCGTGTTGGTGTAGGTATACTCAATGACATTATAGTCATCGTGCACCTGATTCACATAAGCATACGCTTTACGATCCACGGTGACACCGATATAGGTATTGTGAATGTTGTGAATCATTCGATCCGCCGGAAGGGATGGATCAATCTCATCAATCACCGCCACATTGTCAAAGGACAGTGCCCCGTCTACTTCAATAACGGTATCCTCGGTCTTGCTGATCAGGAGATTCTGGACTGGATACGTTACGTCTGCACCTGATGTACGGGGACCAATCCGGGCCACGAAGTACGGAAAATTCTGCCCGTCCGGAGAGGTCCAGTTCTTCGTTCCAAGCCAAAGTGCTCTAGCGCGGTAGTGACTGCTCTCCCGAAGGATGGCAGGCCACTCCATACCATCCGGGGCGGAAGAGTTCACCTCGTCCTGTGCACCTGACTCGGTGTAGGTGCTGTGAAATGTGCCAATGTCCAGCCACTGAGCGGTAAACTGCGACATCGCAATGGTCGGCGTAAAGATCAGCATCAATATGCCAGCGAAAAACGCCTTGGTGTAGTATGTTATCTTCATGAACTTGCTTTATCAAGTTTTTTGCATCAGTCAGCAGGCGGCCATCCCGGAGAGACGGCCGCCCTGCTGCATGCTATAAGGTTACACGAATCCCCAATGTGATCCGCCGGTTATTTAGAAATGTGTTGAACCGGATGTTCGGCATATCAATGTATGCTTTGTCCTCCAGTACCTTGTTCACTTCGTTCTGTGGTACTTCCTCAAACGAAGATCCATTCCAGCGGGAGTAGGTCCCGGTATCCGCGGCCCAGTACCATGCCGTGGTATTGGGATCCGAAACAGTACTCAGCGACTGGAATGCTTCAATCGGCTGATAGGCCACATCTGGATGGCGAAATACACCTGGCCGGTCATCACCCGGGACCCAGATATAGGGGAGGCCCTCTTTTTCTGCATACGGTTTTGAAGCGTCTACCGCGTTCAACTGATCAAAGATATCCTCCGGCAGATGCAGGGACCACATATAGCGGTCAAAGTCACGGCCGTCAGGATGGAACCCCGCCGCACTGTAGAGATGGCGGCGATTGAACAAGTTGGCCACATCCAGAAAAACCTGCGCACCGCCATAGCGGGTATTGATGTGTTTCGTGAAACGAAGATCAAAGTTCAGATAACTGCGCCAGCGCACATTCTGCTGTAATTCCGGCGGAGTTCCCCCGCCGCCGGCCCAGGTCCACTGACTCCCCGCACGCCATTCCCCCAGGAGGCTCACTCTCCAATCCCCCAGCAGTGCGCCGTTGAACACCGACGGGACAAAACTGCCTGGGGTCAGAAAGAGCAGGTTTGCGCGGGCAAACGGCTCCGCAAGCGGAGCGTTTAAGCGATAGTCGGTGGAGGTCCGCAGATAATTGCGCTGCTGGAAGGTGTTCTCATTGAACTGACTATACCCGAAATTACCGCGCTTCGTCTGGAGGAAGGTGTAATTCACAAACCCGCGGATCCAGTCACCGCGCAGTTTGGTGAGCGTAATCTCCGCACCGCGCACATCCTCATAATTCCACGGCTGCTTGATTGTGTAGTTCACAACACCGCCAAGGCCGTTGTAACCAACATCTCGGGGCTGATTACGGATATCTCTGTAAAATCCGCTGATCCTCAGGAGATACTGATCAAACAGGTTCTGATCAAATCCAAGTTCATACGCTACGGTCTGCGGCATCGGGTGACCTGGATTGCCCAGAACATCAATTCCCCCGTTACGTGACTGCTGAACCCCGAATACATCAAATGGATCCAGCATCTGGCGGAAATGACCGTAGTTAAAGTAGAGTTTACTCTCCGCGGTAATCGGGAACGAGATTCCCAGCCGGGGACTGATGAAGATCTGCGCATCCGGATCCTCCTTCGGCAGAATTTCATCCAGATCGTCTGCGCGCTGCCGGAATGCCTGATCATAAGGATTCTCTGCAACCCACCAGGATGTATTTGCATCAAAGAAGTCAACCCGGACCCCTAGATTGGCGATCATTCCCTGAAATTCCAGTTTCCCCTGCGCATAGGCGGCTCCCTGGATCGGTTGACGGGAGAACGGGAAATCCTCTTCCGGCTCCGGCCCGATCAGCGCCAGATTGACTCTCTTGTAATTGAGGTCATAGTCACTGATAATGAGCTCTGCGCCCGTCTTAAGCTGGAGCACGCGGGTCACCTGACTGGTCAGATCAAACCGTCCGGTAAAGACGCTTACATCGGACGTATCCCGGGTTTTGACCCAGTGACCGCCGGTGGTTTCTGATCCGCCCAAAAGGTTACCGCCCTGCCCCAGAAACCCGAACGGCTCCTCCCCCACACAATAGGGCGTGAGAACTCCGTCTCCATTGAGGTCGCTGCCTCCGCCAAAGCAGGTTACCTGATCCCTGTTCTGTTCCCCCTCCGGCGTTAAACGGCCGACATTATTGGTATAGGGAACCGGGAAGAACTGATTATTCTCTATGTACGAACCATCCCGAAGATTCGGAAAATGGCTGCGATACTTGGAGGCAATATTCTGCAGATTGACCTCATAAAAGGTGCTTGCACTCAAGGTATGCGTGAAGGTCGCCCCGATCATCGTGTGGTCGATGTTCGCCAGCGGGAACGCACCGTCCGAGAAAATGACACGCCCTCTGCGATTGATGCCATCCACAATCTCTGTTCCTGCCCCCCACCATGGGTACGCCGGCATATCCCCGTTGTACATCCGAAGATCTGCACTCCCCTGAACCTGATTAATTCCGCGCTCAATCCCTTTCATCCCCTGCACGCTCAGTTTCATCCCGGTGGCGACATTTGAAACAATCTTGCCCTGGAAGGTCTCGTTTGTAAATGCATCCCGGGTCTGCGGATAGATATAGGCCGTCTGCGTTCCGCGATAGGAGGCGGAAAAACGCAGATCACCCAGTTTCTGACCAAAACCGGGAACCAGAGGCCCTGCAACCGTGACATCCACCTCATAGTCCGGCTTGGTAATCTCATTGTCTTTGCGGTGCGTGTGCTTGAAATAGTTCTGCATATCCTGCGCCGTAACATCAAACTTCTCGTCATTTACCAGACGCTCCGCAAGTGCATTCCAGCCCTCAAAGGCATTGTATTGGTCCTGGGTGTATTGATCCCATGCACCGTTAGCGGTCCCTTCCCATGCCACCGCCGGATCCAGGAACGGGCGGATAAACCAGCTGTCACAGTCGCCATTGGTCGTCGGATAAGTGCAGTTATCCAGAGACATCCCTCCAAGTCCCTCTAATGACTTGGGCTGTGCCGGCTGATAACGGTACAGCGCATCCACGGTGTAGCGGGTCCGGGAAGGCTCTTTGGTCGTGACATTCACAATGCCGCTGCGAACATTCCCGTATTCAGCATTGAATCCGCCCGTCTGCACCTGCACCTCCTCCAGCGAGGTGTAACTGATATTCGTAAACGGCTGATGAGAACGACCGGTCCGCAAATTCATGCCATCCACCACAAAGGCAATCTCGTTCAATCCGCCGCCCCGTACACGAAGCCCCGGCTCAATCCCCGCCTGCAGATCCAGCACTTCGCTCACGCCGGCAACGGGAAGATCCTCAAACGCCTCCGAGTTGAGACTGGCCACATTTGCGGACACATCCAACTGGACAATCGGGCGCTCGCTCATGACCACAATCTCATCCAGCCCAACGGCTTCCTCGCTCAGCTGGACATCTCTGGTTGTGGTCAGTCCGGTGGAAACCCGGACCCCCTCAACGCGCTGCGTCGCATACCCGAGAAAAGACACCACCAGTGTGTAGGTGCCCGGCCGAACATTATTGATGAAGAAGTAGCCGTCCACCTGGGTGGCCGCCCCCTGGCCTAAGCCCTCAATGATCACGCCTGCACCGGGGATGGTCTCCCCCGTTGCGGCATCGGTGACCACCCCGTCAATTTTGCCCTGCTGCGCAAATGCCACAGGCACGGTGCATAGTAAAAGTGCTGTTAAGCCGAATAACTGTTTAAGTCTCATAGTAAATCCTCCATTTACTTACTGGTACTTGCTTATAATTTCGTCCCGTCTGCTCCCGCAAGAAGGGAGACGATCCGAGACGTACGTTCCTGTATTCTGAAAAGGTTTTCATAGAACTTGAGCGGCACAACTCAGCAGAATTTCCCGGCTGAGCGAACTGCCCCTCCTGTCAATTTAGTGAAAAAATCTTAAAAATCCATAAAATCTTCATAATTTCGATTTTGGTGACCCAAAAACCGCTCCTCAACGAGAGAGACAACCATCACCGGATTACCAGAAAATCACATACAGGGCCGCTGTAATCGCCAGAATTGCAAACGACAGGATGGCGAAGACCGGATCGGTCTGAATAACGTTGCGTCCCAGACGAATGGCCTTGCTGCTGTCCTTCCCTTTACCTTCAAAGAGAGAGACCCCGACAATCAGTGCCGCCGAAATCACAAACACCCATCCCATCCGGTCAATGAACGGCATGCCGGGCAGCAGCCATTTCATAGAGGCGGACAGAGGAATACTGAGCACCGCAGATATCAGCGCCGCATTCGGGGTTGTTTTTTTCCAGAACAGCCCCAGAACAAAAATCGCCAGAACCCCCGGACTCACAAACCCGGTATATTCCTGGATGTACTGAAAAACCTGATCCAGGGATGCGAGTTGCGGTGCCAGAACCGCCGCAATCGTCATGCTCACCAGCGCAACGATGCGCCCCGTCCGAACCAGATCCTGCTGACTCGCACCGGGCCGGATATAATTGCGGTACAGATCCATCGTAAAGATGGTGCTTGTGCTGTTCATCATGGAAGCCAGCGAGGACACAATCGCCGCAATCAGTGCGGCAAACGTCAACCCCTTTAATCCCGGCCCCACATACGCATTCAGGAGCCACGGGTAGGCTTTGTCGGCGGTTTCAATCGGGGCGGCGAGTGCATATGCAATGATTCCGGGAATGACCACGATCAGGGGCAGGAGCAGTTTCAAAAATCCGGCAAACGCCACGCCCCGCTGTGCCTCCCGCAGTGTCGGTGCCGCCAGCGTTCGCTGAATGATGTACTGGTTGCATCCCCAGTAGAACAGGTTTGCCACCCACATTCCGCCAACGAGCACCCCGATCCCGGGAAGTAATTCCCAGGCATCCTGCTGGATCCCGTCGTCATCCATATAGAGCAGTTCCCCCTGCTGAAGGATCATATTAAAGCGGTCCGGTACTTCGTTAAGCAGTTTTGACATCCCTGCAAATATGCCTTCCCCGCCGCTGTAGGCATTCAGGGCAAGGATGGTGGTCAGCAGGCCCCCGCCAATCAGAAAACACACCTGAACGACATCCGTCCAGGCGACCGCTTTGAGGCCTCCGTAGACACTGTACACGGTGGCAAAAATCGCAAGCGCAAGCACGCCCTGCCACAGCGCAACCCCCATGATCCCCTCCAGAGCAAGGGCACCGAGGTACACCACCGAGGTGAGATTCACAAACACATACACCAGAAGCCAGAAAACCGCCAGGAGCGTCCGTACACGGGCATCGTAGCGGGACTCGAGGAATTGCGGCATCGTGTAGATGCCTTTCTTCAGATAGATCGGAATAAACAGCCATGCAACCAGAAGCAGGGTGATCGCCGCCATCCACTCGTAGGTCGCAATCGCCAGCCCCAGCCGGAAGCCGGATCCCGACATCCCGATAAACTGTTCTGCCGAAATATTGGACGCAATGAGGGAAGCACCGATGGCCCACCACGGGAGCGACTTGCCGGCCAGAAAATAGTCTTCTGCATCCCGGACCTGCCCTTTCCTGTTCCGGGAAACCCAGAGACCTAACGAAACGATGAGGAGACAGTAGGCCCCGAACACCAAATAATCAACGACGACAAACTGCATTCAGTCAACTGCAGAGAATAAGAATATTGATCCTGTCACTGGACGCGGCGCCAGACCTCATCGTACCGTGTATCTCCCTGGCCACCCTGATGATGCCAGAGGGAGTCTCCTTCTATCCTGCAGTCAAAGGAGAAGGACTGTCCGACATTCTGGGGGATGGCGCTGTATTCAACATGTTCCGTATAACGGCCAAGGGAATCCAGCGTATAGCGGCCGCCCTGTGCATGGACAAACGACTCGGCCGTCTGCCGGACAAACATCCAGTGCGTTTCGTTCAGGATCTTCAGGGTGGGGGCCTCCCCATATTCGGGATCACTCTCAAACTCCCCGCTCAATGCCTCCGAAGTCTCCCGAATCTCAATGAGTTCCCACGAACCCGCAACATTCGGGCACAAATCCGGCCCGGCGGCCTGCTGCACCTCTTCGGTCACAGGGGATTCAGAAGTGGCCTCCGGGTCTGTCTCTACACACCCAAAAAGAAAAAACGCGGCGACGATAAAGTATCTTGTGGTCATGGCTGTAAAATGCCGGCCTCCTATTAATCTAATGCCTGCAGCGTTATATCGCAAATCGGGGCTAATCTCCAGGGGTCCGGATCCGATCCACCAGTGTGCGGATCGATGCCGGTGGCGGCGGTGTAAACCTGGAAACGGTTACGGCCACCATGAAATTCAATACCATACCGATTGTACCGATTCCTTCTGGAGAAATGCCGAACAGCCAGTAGTCTGCACTGTTGAGTTCCGGGCGCACAAACTTGAAGAAGACAATGTAACACGCGGTAAAGACGATGCCGGTGATCATTCCGCTGATCGCCCCGTACTTATTCATCCGCCGCGTAAATATTCCCAGAATAATCGCCGGGAAGAAGGAGGCCGCCGCCAGACCGAATGCAAACGCAACCACCTGTGCAACAAAGCCCGGCGGATCAATGCCGAAGTAGCCGGCAATCAGAACGGCAACCCCTGCCGTGATCCGCGCCGTCAGAAGCTCCCGCTTCTCCGAAATGTCCGGCATGAACCCCTTCTTCAGAAGATCCCGGGCAACCGCCGTTGAGATGACCAGAAGAAGGCCGGCAGCGGTGGAGAGTGCGGCCGCAAGTCCGCCGGCCGCAACCAGACCGATGACCCAGCCCGGCAGATTGGCAATCTCCGGATTGGCCAATACCATTATGTCCCGGTCAATCGTGAGTTCGTTCTCCTGCTCTGATGCAGGCCCCACGTACTGAATCCGGCCGTCTCCATTCCTGTCTTCAAACTTAATCAGCCCCGTCTGCTCCCAGTTTTTGAACCACCCCGGCACCTCGGTATAAGGACGGTCCACAATCGTCGTCAGCAAATTCGTCCGGGCAAAGGCCGCCACCGCAGGGGCACTCGTATACAGGAGTGCGATAAATACCAGTGCCCAGCCCGCACTGGTACGCGCATCCCGCATCCGCGGGACCGTGTAAAAGCGCACAATCACATGCGGAAGTCCCGCCGTCCCCACCATCAGCGCGGCGGTAATGGCAAAGACATCCATCATGCTCTTCTGCCCGCCTGTGTACGCCGCAAAACCGAGATCCGTACTCAAGCCATCCAGCTTATCCAGAAGGTACGCCCCCGAACCATCGACCAGCGTGCTCCCGAAGCCCACCTGTGGAATCACATTCCCGGTCATCAGCAGTGAAATAAAAATCGCCGGAACCAAGTATGCAAAAATGAGCACGCAGTACTGCGCAACCTGCGTATAGGTAATTCCGCGCATCCCGCCGAGGACCGCATAGAAGAATACGATCCCCATCCCGATCAGAACCCCCCAGATAATCTCAATCTCCAGGAACCGGGAGAATACAATCCCCACTCCCCGCATCTGCCCGGCCACATAGGTGAACGACACAAAAATGGCGCAGAGCACGGCCACAAAGCGGGCGGTCTGTGAATAGTAACGGTCCCCCACGAAGTCTGGAACCGTGAATTTTCCGAACTTGCGCAGGTACGGGGCCAGAAGCAGCGCCAACAATACATACCCTCCCGTCCATCCAAGAAGATAAACGCTCCCGTCCCGCCCCATAAAGGCGATCAGCCCCGCCATGGAAATGAACGAGGCCGCACTCATCCAGTCCGCCGCCGTCGCCATCCCGTTCAACACAGGATTGACTCGCCCGCCTGCAACATAGAACTCCTTGGTGGAACCGGCACGGGACCAGATTGCCACGCCAATGTAGAGTGCGAACGAGATCCCGACCAGAATGAAGGTCCATGCCTGTACGTTCATGAAGCCTCCGCGGATGATTTCCGATCAAGCCGGTTCATGAGGCGGACATACACAAAAATGATCCCCACAAACACATAGATTGCCCCCTGCTGTGCGAACCAGAATCCCAGCTTAAAGCCAAAGACACGCACCTGATCCAATAGATCCACGAACAGAACACTGGCACCGAATGAAACCAGAAACCAGATCCCGAGAAGGATCGCCAGATAGCGCAGGTTGATTTTCCAATACTGTTCAGAATTCATGGATCCGCATGTTCGTGATTGAGTGTCCGCAAAAAATCCGAACGGACTAAGATACATCATCACCGGCAATTATAATGACATTCACCGTCTGGGGGCCTCAATCTCCAGGGTCGCACATGGATCCATATCATCTTTCTCCCGCATTTTCAGAGCTTCCAAAGATTCTATGCACCGCTTCCAGGCATGCGGCCTTCGGATTCAGATCTGATCCGACTGCTGCCGGCAGGCTTCCCGTATCCGCCATTCGGCCGCGCACGAACACGCAGCAGGCACTTTCTGGCGGGAGAGCGCCCCCTGTGTTCCAGCCGGAGACTCTGCGGTGCATGGCCCGGCTGCAGAGGTTATATTTTTGGGCGGGATTCGGCGGGTTGAGATCGGGAAGAAAACCTCGCCAAAGTCCCTTCCCCTGAATCGGTGCTCGAACCAGACCAGCATGGATCCGGAATACCTCCCCGATAAAGCAGCCGGGCATATCCTGTTCCAGAGCAAGAAAAAATCAAAAAAACATGAAAAAGCCCCTCGGATCCGTGCGTCACAGGATCCGTCAGGATTCCTGCATACAGGGTTTCTCTGCCCATCTTCGTCATCTGATCTGTTAATTTACGAATATTTCGGGAATTTTCACCCTCTGATCTCGCCTGGAGGTACGCAATCGTATATTTTTTCTTAAAAATCCTATGTAGTGCTACAAGTGTTGGAACTGGATCACCCCACATCCGTACCATCCTTCATTTCACAGATCCCTGCGCTACATCATGTTCATTCGTGCACGACCCTATACCACCGTGGAGGGCAAAAAAGGACAAAGCTTTTCGCTCATCCAGTCCCAACG
>JAJECV010000046.1 GCA_022821875.1 Rhodothermales bacterium | reverse complement strand
AACCGTCTCATTGTTTTCGGTTACATCATCATCGGTAATCATGATGGGAATATTCACCGAGATTGCATTTGCCGTCACGGAAACAGTTCCTGAACTGGTGTAGTCCGTGTTGCGTGCTGCGCTGCCGTCCAGACTGTAGTTTAATGCGAAGCCTCCCGCAGGCGCAGCGGTGCTGAAATTTACGGTCACATTGTGGGTACCGACACTTTCTTCCACGCTGCCGGAAGGCGAAGCGAAGCCCGCCTCGGGCAGGACCAGCGCGTCATTGTCTGTGATCGTCAGCGTATGTTTGTTTGCGCTCCCCACGGTATATCCGTCGCCGTTGGTCAGGGTCAGAAGAACTGTCTCATTGTTTTCGGTTACATCATCATCGGTGATCATGATGGGAATATTCACCGAGATTGCATTTGCCGTCACGGAAACAGTTCCTGAACTGGTGTAGTCCGTGTTCCGTGCTGCGCTGCCGTCCAGACTGTAGTTCAACGTAAACGCGTTCGCTGGTGCGGGACTGACGCTTACCTTTACATTGTGTATGCCGGCATTTTCAGCCACGCTGGCCGAAGCCAAAGCGAAGGAAACCCTCGGGGGGATTACCCGATCATTATCGGTGATGGTCAGTGTATGCTGGTTTGTACCTCCAAGGTTGTACCCCGTACCGCCCATCAACGTCAGAATAATGGTCTCGTCATTTTCTTCCGAATTATCGTCAGTAAGGATTAACGGAATATTGACGGACGGGGAATTTGCGGGCACCGGAATCGGGCTCAGGAGAGGACTGATATAATCGGCACCTTCTATGGCTGAGCCTTTCATTGTATAATTCAGTTCAAGAACTCCCGCGGGGGAAGGGGTTATGGTTACACTTACATTCTGGGTACCGCTTCCTTCCCCCGCGCTGCCCAATGGCGAAGTAAATTCAAATTGCGGCGTATCATTATCCGTGATGGTCAGCGTATGTTTGCCGGGGCTTCCCACATCGTACCCTGTGCCGACAGTCAGTGTTAGGACGACCGTTTCGTCATGCTCGTCCGCACCGTCATCGGCAATCCTGATTGGAATATTTACTGATGCCGCACCTGCCGTTACATCAAGGCTCCCTGAGCCAACGATACTATAGTCGGTTCCCTCTGTCGCGGTACTACCGGTTAGATCATACGTCAAGGTAAGGTCTGCGATGGATGCAGGGTTAATATTGATCCTCACGTTATGCATGTCGCCCTCCTCTGCTACACTGCTTGCGGGGGAGGCAAAAACAAGTTCCGGGATATCATTATCCGTAATCGTCAGCGTATGCTGATTCGCGCTTCCTACATTATATCCGATACCATCGGTCAGGGTCAGGATTACGGTCTCATTATTCTCGTCCAGAGCATCATCCAGAGGCTTGATTCGAATGTCTACCGAGTTCGTATTCGCCTCTACTTCAACCGTTCGGGAACTGGTATAATCTTTCCCCCGCGTTGCACTGCCCTCCAGGCTGTAATTCAAGGTGAAGTTCGTAGCGGGTACTAAACTGAGATTCACAATCACACTTTGCACATCATCTCCCTCGTCCGCACGGCTCAAGGCGGAGGCAAACTCCACCACGGGTTTATCGTTGTCCGTAATCGTTAATGTATATTCTTTGGTGCTTCCGATATCGTATCCCGCACCGTCTGTCAGGGTCAGGATCACCGTCTCGTTTTCTTCGTTTGTGCCGTCATCGGCAATCGTGACGGGGATGTCCGCCGAGGTTGTATTTTTCTTTACATCAACAGTCTCTGACGCGGTATAGTCGGTCCCCCGCATAGCTGTGCCCCCTAAACTGTAATGCAGCGTAAAGTCTGCTATGGAGGCTGGAAGAATCTTTACCGTCACATTATGCATGCTGCCCCCCTCGTCTATATCCCCCACAGCCATCGAAAAAGCAACTTCTGGCGTATCATTGTCCATGATGGTTATCGTGTGCAGATTCTCATTGCCAACGGCGTATCCCGTGCCGCCTGTCAGGGTCAGGATGATCGTCTCGTCGTGTTCGTCGATGCCGTCATCGATAATCATTATCGGGATCTCTATCGAGGTTGTACCGACGGTTACCGAAGCCGTCTCTGCGACATGATAGTCCGTATTCTGTATTGCACTGCCCCCTAGACTGTAATTCAACGTAAAGTCTGACAAAGGTGCAGGCATGATCTGTGCGGTTACGGTGTATGTATTCTCATCTTCGTCTACACTGCCCGAGTTCGAAGCGAAGGTAACTAGTGGCGGCTCGTCATTGTCCGTAATCGTCAGCGTATATACGCTATTGCTGCCTACGGCATATCCTGCACCACTGATCAACGTCACGATCACGGTTTCATTATTGTCGTAGATATCGTCATCTTCGATGGTGACCGGGAGGTCCACCGAACTTGCATTGGCCTTGACTGTGATCGTTCCTGAGTTGACAACGCTGTAATCGGTTCCTTCGGTCGCTGTGCCATCCAGCCGATAGTTCAACGTAATATCCCCGGATGATAATGGATTAAACTTTATCGTTATATCGTGTGAATCGTCTCCTTCGTCTGCACTGGCCGAAGTTGAAGCGAAGCCTGCCCCTGGAAGCAGATCCAAAATCAGCAGTCCATCGGGTTCGCTGCCCACGATGATGGTACCACTTCCGGAAAAACGGTAGGAACTCCAGGCTCCGGCAAAGGGATCTGCACTTGTTCCTGGATGCGTATCAAAAAAGGCGATTTCCTCCGGTTGTCCAATACTCGAGATATCCACAATCCGAAGTCCTGTCGTGTAGTTGGTTGCATATACATAGCTCCCGTGCACATAAAGGTTATGATCGGGACTAGTGGAATTGAAATTGAATACGGAATGGTAGAGAGGGTCTTCAAGGTCTCGTAAGTCCCAGATAATCATTCGTGTCCGATTCACCAGACCATTGAATTCATCCAGTTCATCATTCATAAAAAAGTAGCCCTGATTTGCCGATAGCCAGCCTTGATGTGCATACCCTACATTTGGATAGGTCGCTTTTCCCAAGATCACCGGTGCTGCTTTATCGGTCACATCTGCAATGCTGATGTGGGTTTCATTTGATCCAATACAGATTTCCCGGCCGCGATACGTTGTATCAGGCCCGCGATAGGTCAGACACTGGGCATCATGGGTATATCCGTCTATTGATCTGCCGGTCGTAAGATCTGCAAAGCATCCTGCATAGACCGGTTCGCCGGGGCTTTGGAGATTTACCATGTGCAGCCCTTTGCCACCGCAGGTGTCTTTGGCTCCCTCCTCGGAAGTGGAGAGACTGTACCCTGTGATATATGCATGGCCGGTCTCTTCATTGATGGCCAGGTTATGTGCGGTTTTGATTCCATCATAGTGTGCAGTTTCCGTGAAGTCTATGGGAGTATCCTTGAAATTTCGAAGCTGTTTGAGATCAAAAACCTGCATTCCGTTATTGCCTCCATCAACCGTTACATACATGTGATTGCTGTAGACCTTCATGTCCCGCCAATTGATGGGTTTTTTTGAGTCATGGCCGGGAAGTTTGCCAATGTAGGCGGGGTTGACGGGATCGGTCACATCGACGAAAGCCACAAACTGTCCCGTACCAACGAGGGCATATTCCCGGCCTGTATCTGGATCCGTCCATCCCCAGATATCATTGACCAAACTACCCCCGGCTACTTTCAGATCCGTTTTGGACACACGGGCAAGCAGGTCCACACCTTTGCATGGATAAAAGGATGCCCGGCTGTTGGTACACTTTATGCGTGCTCCGAGGATGCTGCTTGATTTCTGAATCTGAGCATGGGCCATCTGGAATGAGAGGATGGCCACTGACACGAAGCATCCAAGTCTTTTCACGGCGCTTTGTGGTAAAACACTTTTAGGGGACTCTGCCGGATAATCTGGAAGCATAGTTTTTGTCTGCTTCACGACTTACAACGAACGTAAGATACGAATTCCTGAAGCTTTTATTTTGGTAAGGCACAGTGGGATTTGTGTTTTCGGACGAGTCTGTATTGGAGAATGGGGGAGAGCCCGTTTTTTAGTGTAGAGCCGGAATCTCCTGAAATGACAGTGCGAGGAAGGGGCAGTTCTCTGAAGGTCAAAGGGGCAGAGTTAAGTGCGGGGCAGGTTGCGGCTGAGCAAAAAAAACAGAGTCCGAAGGGCGATATTGGAGCGTGCCAGCACGCTCGTGGATACGATGACGGTTTTGACGGTACGCCGAGAGATCTTGACTTCCTGACCGGTTTTGAAGGCTGGTCTTTTATAGATACGTCGCAGGGTTGGAAGGGCCATCCCAAGTGCCCACAGGCAGAAGCGCCGGATGCCTGTCTCGTGAGCGGGGATCAAAAGAATATACTGGAGGGCATGATGGAGATGTTCCCGTGCGATTGCAATGAGTTCATTCAAACCTTGAACAAATCGCGGATCAGTATGGTGTTTAGAAAGCGAGCCAAGGTCAAATTCGTAAGCCCGGAACACACTCTGCGGTAACCAGCATGCACCGCGGCTGTGATCCTCCCACAGATCTTTGAGGATATTCGTCATTTGAAGACCCTGTCCAAACGAAGAGGATAAGGCAATGAGTTCCTTTTTTCGTGTATTGATCTCTTCGGAGTAGTCGCAGAACAGTTCCGTGAGCATTTCACCTACAACGCCCGCAACATGGTAGCAGTAACTGTTGAAATGTTCAAGGTCATTTAATCCTTTAAGGCTCGCATCCTCTTGAAACATGGCCATGCCGTTCGCCATGATCTTTGCACAGCGCCTGAGAATTTGCTGCTGAGTGCTGGAAAAACTCGTCATGATTCGTATCACCCGGGGCGTGTTAACGATGAGGTCATGCTCGTATTTGGTGGCCGAAAATGTGAGCAGGCCGGCTAGATCCTGTGCGAATGTATGCGGCGCATTACGGCCTTCAACCACCCCGATCCACCGATCAGAGAACGCCCGTTTTTGTAATGGTGAGAGCGCCTCCTCGTCCTCAATTGTATCTGAAATTCTACAGAGCAAGTAGGCATTCCCCACTACGACACCGAGTGGTTCAGGTAACTGAGGAATCGTCAATGCAAAGGTTCGAGAGACATCATGGAGGATGTCTGTCTGGTAAGCTAGGTCTTCGTCTAAATGAATTTTCACGATCCTCGGAATTACTTTATCTGACATTCCCGATTATATCACTGGCCTTGCATGAATCAGGTTCCCTCCAATATACTGGTTGTGTTCAGGATGGACGGGAACTGCAATAGGTACTAGAATCATAAAGGTAAAAATCTTGCTGGACACCGGGAGCATCACTGTATCAGGGATGCATTTTTCAGGTGGAGCGGCGAATCACGTCTTTCCGTTCGTCAAAAAATCAGGAAAATCGGACGATGGCTCGGCCTGTAACCCTCAAGTCCTCTCCGGTAAACAACATACAGGTTAAGTTCTGTAGAGAGTTATTTGGTCGCACCCGAATCCAGTTTTTGGCATCTCCATGTTATGGTTTACTGCATCGGCAGATGCCTTGGAGTGGCCTCCATTCAGTTCTAACTTCAGACGGGCTACGGCGATAAAAGGGATATCGATCATACGTCCATGAAAAAATGGATGCCGGTTCTATATTTTTCCAAAGTTATTAGTTCCCAAGTTGCATTCCCGCGGGATGGACGGCTCCTGGCACTAAAACGACATGGTTAACCCAAAATCGCTATCTTGTATCCTTACAAGGCTTCAGAAATAGCAACGGACAATGGTGTACTCCCTCGTCTTTTATCCCGTCGACGGTGTTCCGTATTCTTGTCAGGATTACGGTGATCCCGGCTTTAATCGTCTCTCGTTCACCTCCGGGCATAGCCTAGACCTTGAAATTACAAACATATGCACGGTTACCGGATACGCTCATCCTGAAAGAAGATGTCATTCACAGTTTTGAGGAATTGCCTGGGGGATCAGAAGATCGTCGGCGGATCCTCAAGGAGTTGAGATATGGAAGTCACGCAGCAGGAAATTCCATCTTTTTGGATTCACCTGCTCCTTCTACGTAGCCCCTAACGGCAATCTATCGGTACAGGAGGGGCAACGTCAGGGAGGCCGTATTCTTGATGTAGATGGAACTCTGATCTGTACGGTTGGAGTAAGAGAGGTGTGGCCGGTGAAGGTTTGGCAGGGCCTCGGCGGCAGATGTTAGCGAAAAGTGTCTAACCTGGATCATGGAGATGGAAAAAGGACAAAGCACAGTCTTGGAGGCAGATTGCATCCGTCAGGGAACGGAACGGAGCAATAATTCAGGATATGCATAAAAATCATATTCAGTTGAGATGTTTGCAGGGCCACATCACATAAATCAAGTACCCCTGGCAGGGTTCTTGACTGAGTCTCAGATATTGCAGGCAATTTATCGTAGATTGGATGTGATAGCAAGGTGAGGGGATTAGGGCACGATCATAACGCTAATGTTCGATCATGAGATTTCCGAACAGATACGTATATAAAAGTGGCAGGTCATTTTTCTCCGGTGACCCTGGTGTTGCTGCTGTGGTTCTGGCCCGGCAGCCGGGTTTTTGTCTTCGATTTTTGATCAGTGCTATGCTGATGCTCACCTGGTCAGCGGGAAATTTGCTGGGGCAGTCGGTGAATATCACAGGTCAGGTCCGCAGTGAATCTGTTGCGGAGGCATCCGGCGTGGATCCTTCCCGCTCAGCCATTTTTCAGGAGCATAAGTCTGAACTGGACAGACAAAATGGTCAGACGCGGTTGTATGTGCACCCGGTTAGGGTTTCCCTTGACGATGATTTGCGCGGGAAGCCGTTCAGTTTTGACTTTGATATTTCTACGGAAAACCCCGGCAGCAGCGAATGGAAAGTGATTATAGAGCAGGAAGATAAACATGGGGCAATTCTGGCGATCAGCGAGGACACGCTGACGGTGAATGCCTTGAATTGGGAGACCCCCCAAACGGTTACGGTATCCCACACGGGGAATCCTACAATCATGATCAGGAAGATGTGGTTTACCGTGAAACTTGAGGAGAATAAGCGGTTACTGTATCTGACAGCATTTGGGATTATCGTTGATGATACGGGGAAGCCAAAGGTATCGCTGGAAGCATCCCCGAATCCGGTGAACGAGGGAGAATGTGTCATCTTTAGGGCGACGATTGATCCGCCACAGAAGCATACGGATTTGCGTATTCCGATGTACATTTCAATGAGTCTAGAGGCGCAATGGAAAGACCTTCCTTATCCGCATCCTAACTACTATCCTAAGATTCCTCTCGGTGCCTCTAAATCGGAACAAATTCCAATTTGTATCAAAGATGATTCCATACCTGAGCCGAATGAGAGATTTCTTATGTCAATGAAAACTTCGCGAAACGGACTGCCGATGTGGTTGGGGGTAGGGGATCAGCATACGATCTTTGTTGAGATCAATGCCAGCGACAATGAGCCCGAGATTATCGTGGAAAAGGAATTTCTGACGGTGACGGAGGGGCAGACGGACACGCTGAGGGTGAAGTTATCGCAGAAGCCGAAGCCCTCCGAGAAGGTGCAGATAGAGATCACCGGATATGAGAGGACGGATCTGGATACCACCGCCTCCAGGCCATGGGAGTTTGCGTTTGACGCTTCCGACTGGAATGAATGGAAAAAGGTG
>JAJECV010000105.1 GCA_022821875.1 Rhodothermales bacterium | reverse complement strand
CGACCCAGTCCGTGGATGCTGGCCCTGAGGACGGGGGCGGTGGATCCTCTCTCACCTGGGTTGGACACGATTCCACTGAATCTGCATTTGGGAACTCACGATGAGGGAGGAGCCGTATGCGTTAACGCGCACGTACGGATTCTGTGCGGGGGGCCCGGGGAAACCCGGGTCCCTACCGCGATGTACTCCTAAACACCAAGGCGGTGCCGTTTCATGCTTTTTGTCGATTGTCCAATGATCCAACACCCAAGAACTGTCCTTGATTAAAATTGCTTCGGGGAGCCCAACAACATCCTGCGCAACCCCTGAATTCAGCATTTTCGGGGAATTCGAGGGGATCTGTCTGGGAATGATAACTCATTCTGTACAGAACGAGCCGTATGCGTTAATGCCCACATACGGATCCGTGCGGGGCCGCCCGGGGAAACCCGGCTCCCTGCCGCAATAAAAGCGGTCAGCACAAAAAAGGTGTCCCGGTAAACCTACCGGGACACCTTTTTCTCAAAGAGTAAACGACGATTTAATTTGCAGGGATGGTGTCCACCCTCCGGAACTGTGCGGCCGCACCTTTCTTCGTGGTCTGGCCGCCCGCGCCCATTCCCATATCGGTCATACGGGACTCGTCAATGCCGCTGTCAACATAATACTGTCTGACTGCTGCCGCCCGGTCCTCACTCAATTGCTGTGCGTTGCGCTCGTCACGGGATGCATAACCTTCAATCCGCACATTCAGTTCGCAGTTCTGGAGAATCTCCAGGTTCTCCATTAACTGTGTACGGCCGGCATCGGTAAGTACGGAGGAGTTGCGGTCAAAGAACACCGTGTTCATCTCGGAAATGTCACAGTCAAAACAACCCTCCTCAGTCACATCCACCGTCGCCGTCCGCTGGTCCGTGCCTGCATTGTTGATGAGGGTCAGGGTGACGGTATAGGTGCCGGCCTGCGTGTAGGTGTGCGACGGACTGGCTTCCGTGCTGCTCTGGCCGTCCCCGAAATCCCACTGATAGGTGAATGGCTCCGAGCCGCCCGTGTTGGCGGTAAACGTTACACTGGGATCGTCATCGCAAATACTGACACTCTCTTTACTGGTCGTCAGCGCAAGAATTTCAGCGGGAGCAATAACAGTGACATCGCACGAACCCGTAGCGGTGCCCGCTTCGTTCGTTGCCATAAACATCACCTCATATGTCCCCGCTTCTGTGTAGGAATGAGTGCCTGAATCTCCCGTTGCAGTCCCGCCATCTCCAAACTCCCAGCGCAGTTCAATCGGCTGTGTGGCGATCTCAACATTCGTAACGGCAGAAAAGTCTGCGGCAGTCTCCGTAATGACCAGTGCAGTCGGACAGGTGAGTGCACCGACCTCGGGCGGGGTGACAGCTGCCGAAAAATTGATTTTGAGGCCAACGCCCAGTGCGGTAAGGACATCAATCCCGCCATATCCATGTTCGGAAGTACCGTCTAATTCCTCGTCGCCGAAATGTATCCCCGAATTGAGTTCCGCGAAGAAGGAAGTGCGCGGGTTCAGGGCAATGTCGAGTCCAGCCCCGAGAAGAGGACCGAATGCACTCCCGCTCTCCTCAGTTGTATAGGGGGCCTGTTCCTGCGTTACGTTCCCGAAAGAGTACGACAGTCCAAAATTAAGATAGGGAGCCGTGCGGGTTGTGGACTCTGCGAAGGTGTAGCGCCCAATTGCCTGAATGGAACTACGCATGGCATCGTCATTCTTCACCCCTTCAATGTCCGCCACTCTGGCCGGGAACTGGGTGATCACAGGATACTCTCCAATAACGTAGGCAAGGCTGACAGAGAAAGGCACCGATAACTGATACCCCAGCTCAATGCCGATATTCCAGGGGGTGCCAACGTCAAAAGCATCTCCATTGAAGTTGAAGGGCGACTGCTCATTGTCCCCTAAATAGGACGAGAATCCAATTCTGGGCTTCACAAAAAGGCTGCCGTCCGGTCGGAGGTTCTTCAGGTAATCCTGTGCGATAGAACTCGGCACAATCGCAAGAAGGAGTCCAATAGACAGCAACTTTACTGCGGCTGAAAAAAGATTTGATAAGTAATTCATTGTACGTTGTACATAAAATTTTGTGAGAACTGCGTGGATCAGAGCGCCTGACGCGCAATCTCATTCAGATGTAATGAAAGTTGCGATTTGTAATGTGCACACTTGTTCCGGTGAATAATTCCCTTTGTAACAAGTCTGTCCAGATATGCCTGGGTCTCAGGGTAAAGAGCCTTCGCGGCGGAAGCATCCTCGGTTTGCAGGATCTTCCGGACCATGGTTCGCATCCGGCTGCGGTGTTCACGGTTGCGAAAGCGGCGTACCGCACTCTGGCGCACGCGCTTAACGGCTGAAGCATGTTGGGGCATAAGAATAAACGTGGTTTGACCAAAAAGGCTGATACCCTATCTAAATGTTAAGGTTCCTAATCCATCATTTTCCGTAGAAAAGCAGGAACGGAATCCGCAGGAGAAGGGTCTTTCTTTTTTGACGGAGCATCACGCTCATCCAGATATCTGATTTTTCCATCCTCTGATGGAGGCCCCTTTCTGGCCTTGGCCAGTCCGCGACGCTCCCATGCAGGTTCATCCAGAACCTTGAGGTTGTCCTCCCCCTTGTAGCCGAAGTTTTTTTGCTCCGGAATCAGTTCCTCACGTTGCGGCTCCTCTCCAGATGCCTCCAGCCGGTCAAAACCGGTGGCGATGACCGTGATCTGTATTCGGTCCCCCATATCTACAGTCTTCACGACCCCGGCAATCACCTCGGTATCTTCCCCAGCCTCATCGTTCAGAACGGCCATGGCTGCGTTCATCTCTTTGATCGGGATCGCATCCGCGGTGAAATTCACCAGCACATTCCGGGCACCTGCAATGGATATCCCATCCATGAGCGGGCTTGAAATGGCATTCAGCGCAATCGTGGCTGCACCGGTCTTCAGGTCACCGGTGGCGACCCCCATCAGCGCAGTGCCGCCATTCTCAATTGTCGTACGAATATCTGCAAAATCCAGATTCATCACACCGGTATGGGTAATTAAATCACTGATTCCACGGGTGGCATCCGACAGAACCGCATCCGCCCGCTGGAATGCTTCGGCAAGACCCGTGGTTTCGTCTGCAACATCCAGCAGCCGCTCATTGGGGATGACAATCAACGCGTCAACACTGCTGCGCAGGCGATCAATTCCAGACAGGGCGTATTCCATCCGCTGCTTGTTTTCGAACTCAAAGGGCTTGGTGACAATCGCCACCACCAGAATTCCCAGCCGCTGTGCAACGTCGGCAACAATGCTGATTCCTCCGGTTCCGGTTCCGCCCCCCATGCCTGCGGTCACAAAGACCATATCAAATCCGTGCAGGGCAGTTTCGATTTCGTCCACACACTCCATCATTGCCTCTATCCCGATCTCGGGCCTTGCTCCAGCCCCCAGGCCTTTGGTCAATTTCCGGCCGGCCTGAATCTTATGCTTAGCCAGACTCTTCTGCAAATCCTGGGCATCGGTATTGATGACCATGAACTCCACATGCTCTAAGCCGTCCCGAATCATGCTGTTGACGGCATTCCCGCCGCCTCCGCCGACTCCGACAACACAAAGCTTGGCGACGCTCTGGCATTCGGCATCAAAAGAGAACCGAGTTTTTTTATGTTCTTCCATGATCTCGCTTGTTTTCATTTTTGATAAAAAGAAAATGAGTTGTTTTAGAGTTCGTCGAACCAGCTCTTCATGCGGCCGACAATTTTTTCCCACGAACCGCCTCCTTTTCCGGAAGCGTCCGTGGCTCCGGGCAGTCCCCGGATTGAGCCTTCCTGTGTGACAGAATTTTTAATTTTCGGGGACAGCCCATAAAGAACCAGACCGATTCCCGTGGCAAATTTGGGATCCGAAACTTCTTTCCAGAGTCCGCTCCCCCGCTTTGTTGGAAAGCCGACACGTGTTTCAAGTCCAAGGATCTCATTGGCCAATTCCTGGGTCCCCGGGATCAGAGATCCCCCGCCCGTCAGGACCGCACCGGCGGAGAGGTGCTTCCCGTACCCGCTGCGTCGAATTTCAATGGCAGCGATCTCCAGGATCTCCTCCAGGCGAGGCTGAATGATCTGTGCCAGCGTGCTGGAACTAATCGTCTTCTCCTGTCTGCCGCCCAGGCCGGGGATCCGTATCTGATTTTGATTGTCGGTAAGGTCAACCATCGCACAGCCAAACTGACACTTCAACTGCTCGGCATGGTCACGCATAACCCCCAGCCCCTTTCGGATGTCTTCGGTCACATTGTTTCCCGCTACAGCGATGACGGCCGTATGCCGGATCGTCCGGTCTTCAAAGATGGCCACATCGGTCGTTCCGCCTCCAATATCAATCAGGGCTACCCCGACTTCCTTTTCATCCGTGTGCAGTACGCTGAACGAACTAGCCAGTGGCTCAAGTACGACATCGGTGACCTGATAGCCTGCTTTCTCAATACACCGGTAAATATTTTTTGCGGCGGAGACCAGCCCGGTGATAATGTGCACATTGGCTTCCAGACGCACCCCGTTCATTCCGACAGGATCCAGCACCCCGTCCTGACCGTCAACGATGAACTCCTGGGGAATGATGTGAAGGATCTCCCGGTCCGCAGGCATCGCCACATGCGCCGTATCTTCAATCAATCGCTTCACATCCTTTTCTGTAATTAAATGGTCGCGATTGGCGATTGTAATGACCCCCCGACTCTGAAAGCTTTGAATATGGTCACCGGCAATGCCGACAATGACATTCTGGACTTCTACATCCGCCGCACGCTCCGCGGCGGAGATCGCCTTCTGAACCGAGGCAACAGTCTTGTCAATATTGACGACAACCCCTCGGTTCAGACCGTCTGACTCCGCAATTCCGACCCCAAGAACATTGATGTTCCCAAGAGAATCAGATTCGGCCACGACCGCACATACTTTCGTGGTGCCTATATCCATTCCGACGACAATGTGATCATGCATGGCTGGTAGTGTATAGCTATATCGGGTTTTCTTTTGTTATGATCTGGCCTCGAAACCGCAGGTCAATGACCTCAAACGTCCGGTCTTTGTGAGGCCGGACCTGCTGCTCCCAGAAGTTGTATAATCTGTACAGTTTTTTTTCCCACGCCGTATCCCCTAGATGCACAACGGTGGCCTGATCAATACTGGCAGCACGCATGATCATGGTCAATCCGTTTCCGGTTACTTCAAATTCAGATATCAGCGAATCAATCCTGACAGGAAGCCGCGGGAGAAGGGCCAGCAGATTTCGCACCGCCGGATCAGTTATCGAAGACAATGCGCGATAGGGACTGGTGTCGCCCCGCAAAAGCGGTACATCAAAAGCTGCCTGCGTGTAGGCAGGCATCATGTAGCCAAACGTATCCAGATAATAGGCCGGCCTTCCGTTTTCAGCAATGGTTAACAGCCGCGGCTGACGCTCCAGAATCTCCACCTGCAAGGTACCTGTTGGATAACAGATTGCACGCACTCCCTGAACCCACGGATGCCGCTGCAGCCGGTCAACGACCAACTGGGGATTGAAGATGCTGTCAATCAGCTGGTACATGGAAGCGGAATCCGTGTATTCAACACCGATCATCTCAACTTCGGTACACGGGCGCTGCCAAAGGTACGACCACCCGGCAATTCCCCCAACACAGACCGGGAGCGTGATGGCAAGAAAAATCAGCGTACGTTTCTGTCTGCGTTTCATGTCCTTAGGCCGCCACACTCTGGCAAAGTTGTTTGATATATTCGCGGGCCGTTCGCCAGATGTCCCCCGCTCCCATAAACAGGACAATATCGCCGGGCTGACAGGTGTCCCGCAAAATGGGCAGTACATCCTCTTTCCGGTTTGCGTAGCGGATGTCGCGGTGCCCCCGGGCGGTCGCCAGTTCGGCAATCAATTTCCCGGTGATGCCCGGAATCGGCGCTTCCCGGGCCGGATAGATTTCCGTCACGATCAGAATGTCTGCATTGAAAAATGAACGGGCAAACTGATCCTTGAAATCATTGGTACGTGAATACAGATGGGGCTGAAATACGCCCACAATCCGACGGTCCGGGTATCCCTCACTCGCCGCCTTTAAGGTTGCGACGATCTCGGTGGGATGATGTGCATAATCGTCAATCACCAGAATATTATGCCCCTCTCCCAGGATCTGGAACCGTCGCTGAACCCCGGAAAAGCGCTCCAGTCCTGATTTAATACTTTCAAAAGCAATATCAAGCTCCAGACCAACCGCGACCGCCGCCAGCGCGTTGCGTACATTGTGCAGTCCAAGTGCCTGGAGTTCAATGCCGCCGAGCAGGCTGCCCGACGCAAGAACATCAAAATGCGTGGACTGCTCCTGCTGCCGCACTCGTTCGGCCCGCACCATGGCCTGCCGCGCGGTACCATAGGTTACCAGTCTGCGGTCAATCCCGTCAATAATCGCCTGTACACCCGGATCATCCAGGCAGACAATGGCGGCCCCGAAGAAGGGGACACTCGCCGCAAATGCAGTAAAGGCCCGGTAGACTTCGTCAAGGCTTCCGTAGATGTCCAGATGGTCTGCCTCAATGGTCGTGATCACGGCAAGGGCAGGGGTGAGTCGCAGGAAGGCACGGTCATATTCATCCGCTTCAATCACGATAATATCCCCCTCTCCGCTGACGGCGTTGCTGTTGATCTCCGTCACTTTTCCCCCAACGATGATTGTGGGATCAAATCCGCCTTCGGCAACCACGCAGCCAACCATACTGGTCGCCGTGGTTTTTCCGTGGGTGCCCGCGATCCCGACCCCGTATTTCATACGCATGAGTTCTCCGAGCATTTCGGATCGGGGAATCAGGGGAATCCGATGGGCAATCGCCGCCTGTGTTTCGGCATTCCGGTTCCGATCCACGGCAGACGAGTAGACGACCACATCGGCATCGCCGATCTGTTTTTCATGATGCCCTTCATAGATCTGCGCCCCCTGACCGGCAAGCCTCTGCGTCAGTTCACTCAGGTGCAGATCGGAGCCGGTCACCCGGTATCCCCGCGCCAGAAGAACGGTCGCAATAGAGCTCATGCCGATGCCGCCAATACCGACCATGTGGACATGGCGGATTCGCCCGAGCCAGGGTTGTCTGCGCTGTGAACTCATGCTCATTCCTTCCACCCAATTAATGCCAGAATGTCTTTCGCAATCGTCATGGCCGCCTCAGGTTTGGCCGCTTTGTGCGCCTGCTCTGCCATGTTCTGTCTTTGCCCGGGATCATTCAGCAGGGCAGGGACCTGGATCAGGATTGCATTCAGAAGATCCTCCTCCGGTACACAGATGGCGGCTCCGATCCGCTCCATGCTGCGGGCGTTTTTGGTCTGATGATCTTCCGCCACATGGATCGACGGTACAAGCACCGCAGGAGTCCCCGTACACAGCAGTTCACTGCAGGTGAGGGCCCCGGACCGCGCCAGAACCAGATCACAGGCGGCGTAGAACAATTCCATCTGGTCCACATATTTCAGGACCCGAAGTCTTGCCTGCTCCTTCTCCCGCATCCGCTCGTAGTACAGATTTCCCGTCTGCCAGATGACATGAAGGTTGGGATCGGATAAAAGTTGATCGGACACCTGGCCCATCGCCTCATTGATGGCCTGGCTTCCCAGGGACCCCCCAAATACGAAAAGCACCTTCGCATTCCAGGGCAGTTTCAGGGATTTTCTGGCAGATTCGCGCGTTGTTCTGACGGCCAGCTCTTTACGAACCGGGTTGCCGCTGACCCGGCAGCGCCCCTCGGGGAACCAGCTCTTTGCTTCTTCAAACGCAATATGCACCTGAGCTGCACGACGTCCCAGAATACGGTTCGTCACGCCTGCATAGGCATTCTGTTCCTGGGCCACGGTCGGACGCTTCCGCATATGGGCGGCCCACAGTACGGGGCCCGATACGTATCCGCCTGTCCCGACCGCGACATCTGCATCAAAGTTCTGGACCAATTGATAACTCTGCCAGAGCCCCGTTACGAGTTTGAACGGCAGGCCTGCATTTCGCAGCAGCTGCCGGCGGTGAAACCCGCTGATGGTGATGGGATGAATCTCAAATCCCGCTTCCGGGACCGCATTCCATTCCAGATGATCCCGCGTTCCCGCAAATGCAATTGCACTCATGGGATCCAGAGCGCGAATTGCCTGTGCAATGGCAATTGCGGGATAGACATGGCCGCCGGTGCCGCCACCGGCCAGCAGGATACGGGGCGGTCTCATCGGTGATCCAGTTGTCGGGAGATATTCAGCAGAATTCCAAGCAGGATGCCTGCTGCAAGCATCGAAGTGCCACCATAGGAAACCAGTGGCAGCGGCAGTCCGGTCACGGGCAAAATTCCTACCGAGACCCCCGCATGGACCAGACTGTATAAAAACAGGATGGTTGTGCAGCCAACCGCCAGAAAAAGGCCGAGCGGATCCATCGCATGACGCGCAATCCGCAGAAAGCCCCGCAGCAGAATCATGATAAAGAGTCCCAGCAGGGCAAGGCTTCCCAGAATCCCGTACTCTTCGGTGATAATGGCGAAGATGAAGTCATTATAAGGGGTCGGCAGAAAATCCCGCTGAATACTTTTCCCCGGTCCCCGTCCGGTCCATCCGCCCATTGCAAGCGCAATCCTGGCCTGATGCGCCTGGTACCCCTCCGCCTGCAGGTCAAAGACCTCCGCCTGTTCCGTATTCTGGAAGATCTTCAGACCCAGGAAAGATTCCACCCGCTGCGCCCGGTTCGGCGAGGTGAGGAGCATCATAAATACGCAGGCAATCCCGATGAGACATCCTCCGCCAAGATAGAACAGACTCACCCGACCGACATAGAGCATCAGCATGACCGAAATCAAAACGAGGAAAGCGGTGGACAGGTCCTCAAGGCCGATCAGCAGGACGGTTAGAAATGTCCAGAAAAACAGGGGAATGATTCCCCGGATGAAATTGTGAATATATTCCTGTTTACGGACCAGAAGAACCGCAATGTTCAGGATCAGTGCAATTTTAGCGAGGTCGGAGGGCTGAATGCTGAAGAAGCCCACCTGGAAGGCGCGGGTTGCGCCCCCATACGTGACCCCAAAGATGCGAACCAGTACCAGCAGCAACAGCGACCCCATCAGAAGCAGTCGGGACCAGCGTGCGATCTGATGGTAGTCCAGCATGCTGAAGACAACCATCATCACCAATGCCAGCCCCACCCGGAAAGTGTGACGCAGGAGGAATTGTTCGGTATCCCCGTCTGCCTTTACCTCCGCCAGAAAAGCGATTGCGCTGTAGACCGCCATCACCCCGATTGCAGAGATGACCAGTACAAGCCAGAGGACATACTTGTCCATCGGGGCCCGGTCCTGCATATATAAGGTGCTGGTGCGTCCAGACATCATTAGAAATTCTCCACAATATGCCGGAAGCACGCTCCCCGCTCTTCGTAATTGGAAAACAGATCAAAGGAAGCACATCCCGGGCTCAAGAGCACAATGTCTCCGGTGTTCGCACAGTTTCGTGCATATTGAGCCGCCTCGTCCAGTGTTTTGACGGCCAGCGCATGGCTGGTGTGAGGGCCAAGTTCCCGGAGCACCTTGGATGCGCTTTCTCCAAACGCAATCAGGGTATGTACCTTTTCAGAGATCAATGGCTTGATGATCTCATAATCATTCCCTTTATCCCGGCCCCCTGCAAGCAGTACAATCGGTGCATCAAAACTCAGGAGTGCATACCAGAGTGCGTTCACATTGGTCGCTTTTGAGTCATTCACATACGTGGCCCCGTTGAATCGGCGGATGGTCTCCAGCCGGTGATCCACGCCGGTGAATCGTTGCAGGCTTTCACGCAGGACCCGGTCGGTGACCCCCATCGCCTGACCGGCCAGTGCGGCCGCCAGAGAGTTGCTGACATTGTGCGGCCCCGGGATTCCCAGTTGATCTGTGGGTAAAAGCGTACGTTTTTGGAGATGGATCATCTCGTGGATTGCACTTGCCCCCCCGGAAAGCTCCACCTGGCTGCTGAAGGGGAGTCCCTGCACATCCCGGGTGGAGATAAAGTACTCCACCTGTTCACGGATCAGCGTGTCGTCGTAGTTGTAGATGACGGTGTCTGCATCGGACTGGTTCGCATAGATACGGAGTTTACTTTTGGCATAGTGCTCAAAACTGCCGCCGTAGCGATCCAGATGATCGGGGGTGATATTCAGGATCACACTCACATCCGGCCGGAACGTGTCCATATGATCCAGCTGAAAACTGGATACCTCAAGCACGACCACCGTGTCTGCCTGCAGATGCTGGATGTGCTCAGACAGCGGCGTACCAATATTGCCGGCGACAACCGTATGCCGGTCTGCCGTTTTCATCATGTGTCCGACCAGCGAAGCCGTTGTTGTTTTTCCATTCGTGCCCGTGATGGCGATCATTTGTCCCTTTGCGTACCAGGAGGCAACCTCAAGCTCCGAATAGACCGGCACCCCCGTTGTGAGGGCGGCCTGGACGGGTGGACTGGTGGTGGGCACTCCCGGGCTGACGACCAGAAAGTCGGCGATCAGGACCCGGTGGGTATGTCCCTGTTCCTCCATTTCAATTCCCTGATTCCTGCACCATCTTTGTGTATCGGCATCCATCGGTCCGTGATCGGAAAGCAGTACTTTGGCTCCGTTACGGGCCAGCAGATCCGCGACCGCGCGGCCGCTGCGGGCAGCCCCCAGTACGGTGACTCGTTTTCCCTGGACGTTGTGGCGTTGCATCATCGGATCCGGAGCGACAACAGGGTTGCCAGCATGGTGATCACCGTGACGAGGCAGAAACGGGTGACAATTTTGACCTCGTGCATTCCCTTTGCCTCATAATGATGATGCAGGGGGGCCATGCGGAAGATCCGCCTGCCCGTGCCGGTCTTGCGGCGGGTGTAGCGGAAATACGTCGTTTGGAGGATGACCGACAGGGTCTCGATAAAAAAAACGGCGCAAAGCAGGGGTAACAGAAGTTCTTTCTTCGTCATCAGGGCCACGACCGCAATGGCGGCTCCCAGAGACAGGGATCCGGTATCCCCCATAAAGACGGTGGCCGGATATCCGTTAAACCAGAGGAACCCCAGACACGCGACGCACATTGCCGCAGCAAAAATGGTCAATTCGCCGGCCCCCGGCAGGTGCAGAACTCCTAGATAGGAGGAAAATCCTGCGTGTCCTGAGATGTAGGTGAGGACCACGAGCCCCATGGCAATAATGGCGGCAACCCCTGCCGCCAGCCCGTCCAGCCCGTCCGTCAGGTTGACTGCATTGGAGGTGGCCGTAACAATGAAGGTGGTCATCGGAATGAAGAACAGCCATCCGAGATCCATGCCTCCCGGGAATGCATTCCCCAGGAAATTATAGTCCAGATGCCAATTTTGGAAGAAGGGCAGGTCGGTCACCGACCGCGTTGCCTCAAAATGTGGATGAAAGTACAGGATCGTCCCGACCAGAAGTCCAAGCCCGATCTGGCCCGTCAACTTCATCCGTGCTGCCAGCCCCGCTTTGTCTTTGTGAATGGTCTTGATGTAATCATCTGCGAACCCGAATGCGGCCATCCACAGGGTTGCAATCAGGATCAGCCAGACATAGACCTCCCGTAAATCCCCCCACAGGAGCGTTGCAATCATAATCGCGCTGACAATAATCAGGCCGCCCATGGTGGGCGTGCCGCGTTTATGTGAATGGTCCACCGCCCCCGCATCCAATCCGGTACGCACCTCTTCCCCAAGCTGGTTCCGCAGAAGCCAGCGGATCACATAGGGGCCGATGACCATGACGATCACAAAGGCGGTGATGGCAGAAAGCGTTGCCCGTACCGTGATGAATTCCACAACCTGAAATCCCGGAGGTGAAAACATCTCTTCCAGCCACTGCAGCAGAAAATAGAGCATGAGTTCAGAGGAAGGGTTTCGGGTTACGTGAAGCAAAGGCCCCCAGAACCAGGTCCCGGTCGTTCAGCGGAGTCCGGACACCGTTTTCGACCTGAATGGATTCATGGCCCCTTCCGGCAACCAGTATGATGTCTCCGCTCTGGCATTTCTGTGCGGCATACTGTACCGCCTCGTCCCGGGGGAGAATCAGGTGCGCCCGCTCCGGATTTTTCATTCCGCGGAGGATATCTTCCGCGATGGTCAGTGCAGGTTCATCCCGCGGATTATCACTGGTGATGACGACCTGATCCGACAGTCTTTCTGCGATGGCTCCCATGCGGGGACGCTTCGTCGTGTCGCGGTTGCCGCCACATCCAAATACACACCACAGCCGGGGAGTCAATTTCCGGCGGGCGCAGGAGAGGGATTGCAGAACCGCTTCCAAAGCATCCGGCGTATGTGCAAAGTCAACCACGATCCGGGTGCCGTCCTCGCACCGGTACTGTTCAAATCTGCCGGAGACAGGGCGGGCTCCGGACAGGGCATCCATGACCTCCGTACGCGGCAGTCCGGTTGCACGCGCCGCTCCGTAGGCGGCCGCCAGATTATAGGCGTTGAAGGTGCCGGCCAGCCGGAAGGTACGGGCTTGGCCGTCCAGATGAAGTTTGAGTCCGCCCGGTCGGTCCTCCAGAATACGAAACTGTATATCTGCATCGGTATACTGACCGAATGAGCAATGCGTGGCCGCTGTATTTTTGACCATGCGACTGCCCGCCTGATCATCCTGATTGTACACTGCAGTCGCCTCGGCATTCAGGCCGTCAAAGAGGCGTTTTTTGCTTTTTAAATAATGCTCTGTGGTTTTGTGGTAGTCCAGATGATCATGCATCAGGTTGGTGAATACGCCGACCGAGAAGTTCAATGTTTCCGTTCGGCATTGATCCAGCGCATGGGAGGAGACTTCAATGACACATGCCTTGCAGCCTGCGCGGACCATCTCTTTGAGCATCGGCTGAAGATGCGTTGCATCAGGGGTTGTGAGCCGGGATGGATAGGTCGCCTCTCCGGTTACACAGGACACCGTTCCGATGAGGCCGGTCGCGGTTCCTGTACATTCAAGCACATGCTGCACGAGGGTGCCGGTGGTTGTTTTTCCGTTCGTTCCGGTTACCCCGGTCAGATGCAGAGAAGTCGCTGGATCTCCGTGGAATGCTGCTGCGATGACCGCGGCGGCTTTTCGCGCATTGGACACCTGCACAACGCCGGGATTCCGGTCTGGAATTTCTTCACAGACAATGATGCAGGCTCCTGCGTCCAGCGCATGCTGGATGTAGGCATGCCCGTCCAGCTGTTTTCCCGGTACGGCAGTGAAGACATATCCCGGGTGCACCTGACGGCTGTCCTGGCTCACTCCGGCAACCGTTACTTCCGGTACAGATGCCGCAGGGTTCACGAGCAATCCCTCGCTGGCTAATCGGCGATTGAGATCAGTCCAGTTCATTCTGCTGTAATTGAAGGATCACATTGGTCTGGACCACGGTCCCCGGTTCGGGGGACTGCCCGATTACGGAGCCGGTCCCGTTCAGTTGTACATGGAGACCTTTGGCACGCAGCCGAAACCAGGCGGTCCTGGCATCAAGCCCCAGCACATCCGGCATTACGGTCAATTCCGTGTCATCCGGCAGAGGGGTGGCTTGAACCTTTGCATGGGTTTGCTGCCTGAATTCTTCAGAGACCGGCACGGTTCCCGGTGGTGATTCAAGCCGGTTCCGCCCCGTCTGAAACCTCCATCCCTCCTGCGGTGTGGGGAGACCGGATGCCGGGAAGGTTGCCGTCCACCGCTCCGCAATTCTCTTGAAGACGGGGGCAGAGACTCTGCCCCCGTAAATGCTGGTTCTGGGTTCATCCAGGATCACAATCATTGCTACATGGGGATCTTCGGCCGGGTAGAAGCCGACGAAGGTTGCCCGGTATCCACTGCCATATCGTCCATTGACCACCTTGCGGGCGGTTCCGGTCTTTCCGGCGATGGTCAATCCGTCAATTTGCGCATCCGTTGCGGTGCCCTTTTGCACCACATCAATGAATGCCGGCTGGAGCATGGCAACGGTCTCTTCTCTGAGTACTCTTCGGATAGAGTCCGTCCGGGCCGGGTCATCTGCTGCACGCCAGAGCACACGCCCGGTGACATCCCGCCGCTGTGCCACGATGTACGGCTGGCGCAACAGGCCTCCGTCTGCAAGGGCAGCATAGGCCATCACCATCTGCAGGGGGGTTACATCAATCTCGTATCCGATGCTGAGTGCGGTTTTGGTGGTTTTGCTCCATCGGTCCGTGCGCTTCAGGAGTCCGCCGACTTCTCCGGGAAGGTCAATCCAGGTTTTTTGCCCAAATCCAAAGTTGCGTATATACCGGTACAGTGCTTCGGGGGGCATGGACTGTGTCGTAAGGGCCATTCCCACATTACTGCTCTTTACAATCACATCATGAAAGGTAATCTCTCCATACTTCGCGACATCGTTCAGGGTATAGCCCGCCACCTCAATTCTGCCATTTCCAGTATTCACCAGGCGATTCATGGAGACGATGCCGGTTTCCAGGGCGGCGGAGGCGGCGATCATTTTGAATGCAGAACCGGGTTCGAGCCGGTCCGTAACCGCGCTGTTTCGCCAGGCAGATACGGGTGCCTTCAGGGGCGTATTTGCATCAAAGGTGGGCACATTGGCAATGGCCAGGATTGCGCCATTTTTTGGGTTCACGGCAATTGCGCTCCCGCGAACTGCACGGGCCTGTGCAACGCCCGCCGCAAGCTCCTCCTCCATAATGGTCTGCCGGATGAGATCAATCGTAAGTACGAGGGTCTCGCCATCGGCGGCCGGCACAACAATCCCTTCTGCGTCTACGCGCAGATATCCGCGGCGGTCCCGGAAAAGGGTGCGCCGTCCCGGCTGCCCTTTGAGGTACATATCATACTCCAGTTCCAGACCTGCTTTGCCGATGCCGTCTACATCCACATGTCCGATGATGTGAGAGGCGGTGCTTCCGTAGACATACTTGCGCTGGGACTGTTCTTCAAGGATAAGACCGGGGATCTCCCAGGAAGCAACCTCTCTTCGCTGGTCCGGGGTCAGATTGATGAGCCGGACAAATTGCTTACTGGACCGGTTCCTGATCCGTGATTGCAGTTCGGTCACCGAAGTTCCTGTTAAATCGGCCAGACGGGTCAGAAAGACGGATTTCTGCTCTTCAAATTCGGGTACGGTGGGGTCCAGTGCCAGGTTGTAGTGCGGGGAGTTCACCGCCAGAGCCCGTCCATGAATGTCCAGAATTTCTCCACGCTGTGGAGGCAGCAGCTGCTGGGATTCCGCCTGTCTCCGGCCCAGTTCACGTAATTGAACGCCCTCATCAACATTGAGCCAGACCAGTTGCCCGGCAATGATCAGCGGCAGGAGTACCAGACCGGTCAGTACGACATACATCCGTCCCAGTATTTGATCACGGATTTTCATGGTTCAATCGGCGGAGCATTCTGGACAAGCCCTGCATATTCGTGTCCCCTTTGAAGTCCAAGCACCTCTGCACGCTCATAAATAACGGAAGGACCAATAGATGCATTGTAATCGGCGACAAGCCGGTTATGCTGCAGATGGAGGCGAACATTCTCGCGACGCTGAAGATTGATTTCCCCCAGCAGGTCCTGCGAGGTATGAATATGACCGATATAGCCGGTCAGGACCCCTGCGAGGATAAAGATGATGAGTCCAAATTGCAGGGTGGAGACCCGGGCGACCACTTTCGGTTCCGGGGTGGACTCATCAATGATTTTTAACTCCTGCCAGTTGCGAACCGAGAACATAGCCCGGTCCACCGCACGCTGTTTGCGTGCGGTCTGACTGGGAGGTCGATATTTGCGATGCTTAAACATCAAACAGTATTTATGTACTGACCGGTACGGAGCAACGAGTTCCCGCACGCAGTTTTGCGCTTCGGGACCGGCGGTTTGCCGCAATTTCTGCGGCATCCGGGGTGACGGGCCGGCGTGTAAGCGGCTTCCAGGGCACTAGCCGGTTCCCGTAGAGATCCCGCTTTGGTTCGCCGTTCAGAACTCCGTCACGCAGCATACGCTTTACCATCCGGTCCTCCAGAGAGTGATAGCTGATGACGACCATCCGGCCCCCTTCGGCCACCGTATTCAGGCTGGTTTCAAGCACCTGTGCCAGTTCCTCTAATTCCTGATTGACCGCAATGCGAAGGGCCTGGAAGGTGCGGGCAACGGCCCGGGATTCCTGTCTGGCGGGGACTGCATCACGCACCGTGCGGGCCAGCCCCGTTGTGGTTTCAATGGGGCGGTTTGCAATCATTGCCCGTGCGATTGCCCGTGCAGACGGCTCTTCCCCCCAGGATCGAAGGATGGTCAACAGTTCATCTTCGGTGGCTCCATTCACGAGATCCGCAGCAGTCAGATTCAGGTCCGTATCCATGCGCATATCCAGATATGCACTCTGACGATGACTGAATCCTCTTTGGCCGGTATCCAGCTGATGTGAGGAAACCCCTAGATCCAACAGGAGCCCGGTAGCGGGCAGAAGGTCGGGAATCAGGTTTTGCAGATTGCTGAATCTCCCTTTGCAGACGGTCAGCCGCCTCATTTTGATGGCATCCGGCAACCGTGCTTTCACGGTCTGAACCGCGTCGGAATCCCGGTCCACGGCAACGACCCTTCCCTTTGGGGACAATACAGAGAGGATGGCCGCAACATGGCCGCCGCCGCCGGCGGTCGCATCCACGTACGTGCCGTCGATGTCCGTTACCAGATATTTCAGTACAGTATGAGAGAGAACAGGTGTATGGTAGCCGGTTGCGTGCGGAACAGTGGACATCAACTTCCCATGACCTCCGCCGCCAGCGTCTCATAGTCCGCTTCTTCGGCCTCCAGGTAGTCATCAAATCTTTGGGGATCCCAGATTTCAAGGTATTTCTGGTTTCCCAGGATCAGACTTGTTTTTTCAATGCCGGCATACTCAAGCAGTGGTCGCTGCAGCGGGATCCGTCCCTTTGCATCAATGGTTACTTCATCCGCCCACCGCATGAATCGACGAATGAAGGCCCGGTGCTTGTGGCTGTAGGGATTGAGCGCTGAAATCTGTTCTTCAATCTCCATCCATTCGTCAAGTGGATAGACAAAAATGCATTGCTCAAATCCGCGCGTAGCCACCAGAGTATTATGCGCCTCCGGACTCATGCATATACGCATCCTGGAAGGGATCGCAATGCGCCCTTTTCCATCAACTGAATACGTTGCCTGTCCCTTAAATCCAGGCATGAAAACTCCTCGAGTGTACGAACCTAACCAATGATAAGAAAATTTTCCCACAATTTCCCACAATTTCCCACATTTTTTAATTTTAATCAAAATTATTGCAAAAATGTGCAAAATCAGCCTCGTCAGACCGCACGGGGATGGTGTGTGGCCCAAGGAGAAAAGAGGAAGGAAGGGGGTGCGGGAGCGCGGCTATCCCTTATGGTTGAGGGCCGCGTCAATGAAGGAGGTGAAGAGAGGATGGGGGCGGCCCACGGTGGAACGGTACTCGGGATGGAACTGTACGCCGATGTACCAGGGATGGGAGGGCAGTTCGGCAATTTCCACGAGTCCACTTTCCGGGTTGATTCCGGTAAAGTTCATGGCATGCTCTTCAAGGAGATGTTTGATGGAATTATTGACTTCGTACCGGTGGCGATGCCGCTCACGCACCAGGGTCCTGCTGTAGATGGCATGTACCTGTGAGTCCTCTGTGATCCTGCAGTTGTAGGCACCAAGTCGCATCGTCCCCCCTTTGTCGGAAATTGTCTTCTGGTCTTCCATAAGATCAATGACGGGCCAGGGCGAATCCGGATCAAACTCGGTCGAATGTGCGCCCTCAAGTTTGCAGACATCTCTTGCAAACGAGATGATGGCGCATTGAAGTCCCAGGCAGATTCCGAGGAACGGGATCTTTTGGATCCGGGCGTAGCGGGCGGTTGCGATTTTTCCTTCAATCCCGCGTGACCCAAAGCCGGGGGCAACGAGGATTCCGTGCACATTGCGCAGATGTGTTCCGGCATTTTCCTCTCCGATGCCTTCGCTTTCCACAAAATGAATGTCAACACGGACCGACAGTTTTGCTCCGGCCAGAATAAACGATTCGGTAATAGATTTATAGGCATCCTGATGGGCTACATATTTGCCGACCAGTGCGATGCGCACATTGTGCTCCGGTGCATGCACCCGCTGCACGAACCGTTTCCAGTCCGCCAGATCAGGCTCGCCGGTGACGGGTTTTTGTGTCTGAGGATCTTTGAGGCCCATGCGTTCAATGATCAGCTTCTCAACTCCCTGCCGGGCCAGTTGAAGCGGGACCTCGTAGATGGAGCGGGCATCTGCTGCCTCAATTACGCCGCGGGTTTCCACATTACAGAAGCGGGCAATCTTTTCGCGCAGCTCCCTGTCCAGCGGGCGCTCGGAGCGGCAGACCAGAAGGTCGGGCTGCAGGCCGTAGGAGAGCAGCGTTTTTACCGAATGCTGGGTGGGCTTGGTTTTCAGTTCGCCTGCCGCGGCGAGGTAGGGAACCAGGGTGAGATGGGCGATCTGCGCATTGGCGGATCCCATTTCGTAGCGCAGCTGCCGGATTGCTTCCAGGTAGGGCAGGCTTTCAATGTCGCCCACGGTGCCGCCGATCTCGGAGATGATCACATCCAGGCCTTCGTTCTCTGCGAGACGCACGATCCACGCTTTGATTTCATCAATGATGTGGGGGACCACCTGGACGGTTTTTCCGAGATATTCTCCAGCACGTTCTTTTCCAATCACTTCGCTGTAGACGCGTCCGGTGGTAACATTATTGGCCTGGCTGGTTTCGTGTCCGAGAAACCGCTCATAGTGTCCGAGATCCAGATCGGTCTCTGCTCCGTCATGCGTAACAAACACCTCCCCGTGTTCATAGGGGTTCATTGTGCCTGGATCTACATTAATGTAGGGATCCAGTTTCTGGATTGAGACCCGAAGGCCGTGGGCTTCAAGGAGTCGCCCTAGAGAGGCACAGAAAATGCCTTTCCCGAGCGAGGACGAAACGCCACCGGTCACGAAGATGTATTTGGTTTTAATGGTACTGGTCTACTGAATGAGCAGGCGGACAACCTAAAGTTAAAGTATTCGGGTGGAATTCAGGTATCTTGCTGCGCAACGATGATCAATCCCGTTCCGCCTGCATTGGTACTGCGCAGATCCAGGATGTTCATCAGCAGGCCCAGCGGCAGTACGGGGATATAGTAGAGTGCCACCAGAGGGGCCAGAAACCAGGATCGGCCGAGCAGCAGCATGGGGAACTTGATCAGCAGGCGCCAGGCCAGGGATCCCCAGGTCCCGTAACTGTAGGTTGCTTCCACGATGTTCAGCCCGGCACGGGTGAGCATCTGCAGGAGTTGATCCAGGTTATAGCCGTCGCGAACATGCTCACCGATGAAACTCTTCTGACCGGTGTCCCGGACATCCGATCCTCCCTGATCGCTCGGGGTACTGATGATCAGACATCCTCCCCGTTTCAGACGCCGGGCGAAATGATGAATTGCCGTTTCATCCTCTTCGATATGCTCCAGAACATCTATCGCCAGAATGCAGTCAAAGCGGCCGGTTACCTTTGGGGCGGTCAGATCTTCGACCTGCAGTTCAATCTGATTTGAAAGGCCAAACAGGTCAAAACATTTGGCGGCACGCTCCAGATAATCATTCTTGAGATCTGTTGCGGTGACCGAGATGCCGGGATACTTGCGCAGTGCATGCCATGCGTATTGCCCAAAGCCGGTTCCTGCATCCAGGAGTCTTGAATCAGATCCCAGATTCCTGTGCCGGAGGGCCCGGTGAACGTACCATGTTCGCAGGAAGAACAGATCCAGCAGGCCAAAAAGGAGGGGGAGCAGTCTCGGATACGAGTCGAACCAGCGGCCGAGCCGATCCTTCATTGCGTCATACTCCATCGTTGGTTATTTTTTTGCTTCGCCGGCAGGAGATCATTCGATATCTTCTATTGCGATTTTCAGGGCAATAAAACTCTTTCCCCAGACGGTACTACGCGTTTCTCCCCGCAGGGATCATCAGCTGTGTGCACGCGGATCTTCCGTCAGGCTGCAGCCACCCCTTACGGTGCAATCCGGCGAAGCGTTTTGCTTTCCGGATGTTCCGGGCGGCCGGGATACCCGCTGTGATGGGTTAAAAGTCTGCGGAGAGTCTGAGGTACAGTGCAGCGCCGTTATAGTCCCATGGGGTACTGGGGACGTTTGCATTCCCCTGTCCGTCCCGTTCAATCGCATCCGCAGGGCGGTTAACTGCAAAAATATTGTTGACTCCAAAGGCGGCCGTATAGTTGTCCATGATCCGGTATCCCACCTCTGCGTCAACGATCCAGCTTCCATCGTATGTTCTTAGCACATCCTGACCATTGACGGTGCAGGAGAAACTGAATAACAGACATGCTTTCCAGCTGCTGTAATAATGGAGACGAATCATGCCATGGTAGGGGCCTGCAATCTGGCGGCCTGTGGCGACGATCCGGTGATGAGGATTCACATGTTCCATTTCAATCTTCCGTCTCGGAGACAGGATACTGACCTCTGTAGTTTCGCTGAGCGTCTCCCCCAGGAAGGTGCTGATTGTGGCCGGGTCGGAAAACTCCAGCAGTTCGGGCTTTGTCCAGTTGTAGGCGATACTGGCAATGGTGGCACGCTCATTGCCGTATTCCTTGTCGTAGGACAGCAGGATATCCACCCCCAATTGACGGGTGTCAAAGTCGTTTGAGAAAAATTTCACTTCCCGCAATGTTTCAAATCCGGCGAGTTGTCCGGACTCACGGAGAACGGTGGCAAGTTCATCATTCAGTGGAATGCTGCCACTGAGTGCAATCCGGTCACGGAGTGTGATGCTGAACAGATCCGCGGTGAGGATCAGGTCGGGTGAGATTCGGAGGATGGCCCCTAGTGCCAGATTGACTGCAGATTCTTCGGTCAGGGGTTTGCCTCCCAGTGCCCGCGCAATCGGATGGTAGGAGGGGATCTGGCCGGCATCAATCAGCCCCCCTTTGGAGTCAAAGTTGGTCTGAATATTCTGAAGATTGGTTTGCCCGGGTGTGGGTGCACGAACTCCCGTGCTCACAGATCCGCGGAAACTTAATACCGGCGTGGTGCGCCACAGTGCGGCCACTTTTCCGGTGAGTGTCGTTCCAAAATCCTCGTAGAAGTTTTCATAACGCCCTGCAATGCCGATCTGCAGGGTCCGAATGATGTCGGCTTCAAGATCAATGTATGCCGCGTAATTCGGGCGCTCCCAGCGTCCGGCGTACTCCGGAGGGATGCCCTGATCGCCATTGGATCCCACCGAAAAGCCCTGATCCTTAAAGGGGCCGATGGAGTATGAACTGATGTCCCCCGGTTTGGTTTCGAATATCTCGGTCCGCCACTGTACTCCTCCGGCGATATTGAGCGGCGAATGAAAGGCTTCAAGGCTCAACGGATACGATACATCCAGACTCATGCTGTATTCTTCCTGCAGAAAATCACGCTGGCGGAACTCCGCCGGCTGATCCGGTCCCAATGAGGCATTCACGGTATTGCGGATAAAGTAGTCCATGAGACTTCGCCCCATTCCCGCACTGAGATCCCACTGAAATCCAGACGGACGGTCACCGCGTATCCCTGCAACGGCACTCAGGTCTGACATATCCGCGCCAAAGCGTGGCGTGAATCCTCCGGGGTAATCCTCGTTAAACAGGTAGCATTTTCCCCGGTAGTTTGCAATGAAGGACTGCAGTGTGCTGAAATCCGAATCCAAAGGCGGCAGATCCTCCAGTGTCCGGCACTCGATCCCGTCATTCGGGTCCAGGTCCGCAATTGCGCGCGTGGCATCTTTTCCAGATCCGAACCGGAAGACATTGGCCCGTGCAGCACTGCCCGCCGGTGCCCGGAGGTAGTAGCTGCCATTACCGGAGCGCCGGCCATAGCCTCCAAAGGCGTACAGGTGTGTGGATTCGCTCAAATCCAGTCCGGCATTGAGAAATCCCGTAATGGCATCATCAATGTCCGGGTTCCCCCAGATCTGGGCCGTTGGGGCGACCGGGTATCCTTTGCGCATGAGTTCCAACGCATCTGACCGATCTACGGATCGGTTCGTAGGTTCTGTATTGCGGTACTCAAGACTTACATTCACGAAGCCCTGTTCGGTGAGCGGGAAGCCTGCATTGGCGGCAATAGAGATATGGCGTCCATCCCCCTGATGGTACTGGCCTGCCCGTGAGCGGACGGATACGCCGTGATCGGCATCTTTTAACTGCAGGTTGAAAACGCCCGCGACCGCATCTGCACCGTATTGAGCGGAGGCTCCATCCCGCAGCACCTCGAACTGTTTCACGGCAATTGCAGGAATCATGTTCATGTCGGGTCCCTGGGAGCCGAGAATCAGTGCACTTCCAAACAGAGCGACGGAGCCTGAGCGATGGCGGCGTTTCCCGTTTACGAGCAAAATTGTGTTATCAGGCGAAAGGCCTCTCAGTGTGGGGGGCCTGACGAAGGTCGTAGATCCGTCAATCTCATGTCTCTGGACATTGTAGGAGGGGATTTGTGACCGGAGTATGTCATCAATGTCTGTACTTGCCGTACTTTGCAGGTCCCGCGGAGAGATGACATCAATCGGCACCGCTGAATCGGTTACGAGCCGGGGAAGCCGCCGTGTTCCCACAACGACCAGCCCTTCGATGTCTTCAATGGATAGAACAAGGGTCACATTCATTTCCGTGCCATCCATTGGGGGCGCAAGTCGCCGGGTCACATATCCGATAAACGAGAAGATCAGGATGTCATTTGCAGAGCGCAGTTCAAGTTCAAAGGTACCTTCCGGGGAAGTGGTGGTGCCGATGGTGGTTCCTTCAATGGCGACTGTTACGAATTCCAGAGGTTCGCCGGTGTCTTGGTCGCTTACATTTCCCCGCACGGTGGTCTGGGCAGCGGAACTGGAGACAAACAGCAGAAGCAGAGAGAGAATAGAGCAGGGAATCAGGTATTTCATCGTATCATCTGAATGATGTCGCAAAGATACGCAAAAACGGGAAAATATGGCGCGTACGATACGTGAGTGCTCAGAACGTTGAACCACATTTTTTCTCTGCAAGGTATATCGGCTCAATAGGGATATGCGGTGACCTGATATCCTGCTGCCGCCATGGTTTCCACGGATGCCAGACATTTAAAGGATTGTACTCCCAGGTTGGACATTCCCCCGAGTACATGCCAATGTGCGGGCATCCGGTTCTGCCTGTGAGTCGATCAGCGTATAAACCTGTTCCTGAATGAACTGACTGCAACTGCGGACAGGTGGTTGGCGACCGCACGGGTCACCTTTCCCACTTGTAATTGCGCATAGAGGCGCGGAGCAAAGTGCTGCCGAAACATCTATCTAAGAAACAAAAAGGGAATTCTATACGAAAGTGCCAAGAATACAGCGTCCTTTTGATTTGAATCCGTCTTCAGCCTTCAATTACATTTGATCCTGCCATGTTGTTAATGAGGGGATGATTTATCTTCCGAGTACAAATATGGTAATCGTTAGAAGCAATCCTAAGGCTCCGCTGGCAATGCCTATCGTCCAGATTATACTGGTAAATTTCGCTTCAAGAATATTATTCTGAGCGTCTTACCCCTGCCAGAGGATGCCTCATCCGTTATGATCCATCTATCAGCAAACAGTCTCCGATCTTCAACACAGTGCGGAGGGGGAGGGATTCGAACCCCCGGTACCTTGCGGCACGCTGGTTTTCAAGACCAGTGCATTCAACCACTCTGCCACCCCTCCAGGGTTCATTCCCGCCTGTGGGCGAAATCATATTTTATGGAAGCGGAGAGGGTGGGATTCGAACCCACGATGAGCTGTTAACCCATACTCCCTTAGCAGGGGAGCGCCTTCAGCCACTCGGCCACCTCTCCCAGGGATCATTAAGAAGGCACTTTAACGCGTGTGTGCCCGAAGCGTTTAATGAGCGGGATTCCCGGTGCGGTTCGCCGGGAAATTTCCCGCCACACTATTACACGCAATCCCTTCGATATGCTTAATCCATTTGCGTGATTCCGGCTTAATCGTGGTCGTTGGGCGGATTATTCGTCCAAGGTAGTTGGATCTGGATCCGCATCATTTTTCTGGGGAATCAGGGACACTAAAACGGAGAACTTAATGGTGAAATCCACTTCGATCATCTACCGAATCAGACTGTATTTACGTTCACGGTTTTCCATCGAAGCAGTATTCAGGGGAGTCATCAATGGAACAACTTACGCAGATTTATGATCGAATGTGTATATTCCTGTGAGTTCTGTTCGTGCACATTGACTGCATCGGGCGGTTAGAGTATTTCTCAACTAAATCACTAAGGCAAAACATATGAAACACATTACAAAATGGGGGGGGGTAATTCCCTTCTGACACTTCT
>JAJECV010000091.1 GCA_022821875.1 Rhodothermales bacterium | reverse complement strand
CGACCCATACCCCACAAAATAGCAGCGGAAATTGGGCCGAGCCAGGTGGGCAAATTCAATCTGATTACCCGGGCAAATTCAATCTGAATAGGTGGGCAAATTCAATCTGATTACCCGGGCAAATTCAATCTGAATCTACAACCCCGGTTTCCAGTTCAACTTGGCCGGGTTCACGTTTGTAGCCCAAAAGGTAAAGCAGGCGGCGGGTCCACGTGTGCTGGATGGCGGCCCGCTCCGATGCGGGGGCGCTGCGAACGTCCTCCCGTGTGATCAGGTAGGCTTCGCTGAGGGCCTTGAGGGCGATCCAGGGCCGGGCCTCGGCCTCCTCGGAGCCCCCGTGTCTAGACACCTCGAATTCCTCTGCCTTCCAGCGCTTCTCGAAGTCTTTGATGGACTCCGGCAGGATGGCATGCCAGTAATGGTCGGGGTAAAACTCGTTCTGATTGACGAGTCCGGTGAAGTTAAATTCCATGAGATGATTCGGCAATCAGGACGGCAGAGACGTGGATGTAGGGCTCCTCCTCCATGGTCATGGAAGTTTGAATCCAGAGCCGGAATTCCTCGAACCGCCGCCGGACTTTTTCCAGTTCCTTCTGCCTGCGGTAAAACTGCACCTGCGCAATCCCCCGCTCCGGCTGAAAGGTCTCTTCGATGTAGGTCTCCTGGCGGTGTTCGAGCTTGCGCAGATCCTCCAGATGCTGATTCAGGGAACGCGCCAGATCCTCCTGGAATCGGGTCCGATCCTGAAGGGCATGCGCTTTTGCGCGGTCCACGGCCTCCGGAACCCGCTGCTGTGCAATCTCCATTAGATCCGAGGTGTGTCCCGGATTGGGGAGTGGACTGGAGCGGAGGACCGAGTAGAATTCAGAATCTTCAAACCGGCGGATCTCAAAGGAACCGGGGGGCCCGGATCTACGGCCGGTCACCAGGTACCACCGCTGAAAGACGGTCACGCCCTTGCGGTTGGGCCAGAGCACGGTGATCAGATAGGAGAACGTGTCCGGGGCCATGTAGGAAAGCCGGATGGCGGGGGCTTCCAGGCGCTTGAAGGACATGCGGATTTTGTCGGTCATCCACTCTATGAACGGATGGACAGGCCACAGGAACTGGAGTTCCGGCCAGGTATGCTCAAAGGCGCGGCACCGCGCAATGGATTTCATCACGGCCGCTGGATCCGAAGAGAGGACAAAGCGGCTCTCTTTCGGGCGCACCGCGACCGGCAGCTGGTTTACGACGCTTTTCAGTACGGTCTGTCCCTGCTTATTTTGGGGGGCCACAATGATGCGCTGCTTTTCGTCCGAGCAGGTGATGTCCAGTTGTGCGCCGATCTGCCGGGCCCAGTTCTGCCGGATATGGTTCAGGGCGGCCTTCGAGTAGGCGTAGTCGGTTTCAAAGAGGGAGGGGAGCTCGCCGGTCTCTGACGCGTCCACGGCCGTCAGACGGGGCGCGGCACTCAGAAGGGCCGCAAGCGGATCAAATTCCGGGTCGTTCTCCGGGTTGCGGCTGCGGGCCGTGAGTTGTTTCTCGGCCTCCTCCACGGTCAACTCCGACTCCATGGCCCCGGCGGTGAGTTTTTCCTCTTCCTCAATCTGGTAGACCTCCATCAGCGTGGCGGGATCGCCAAGATTCTTTTCCGCCTGCTGCTCTTTCTCAATGAGCAGTTCCAGGATCCGCGCATCCCCTTTGAATTTTTCATTCTCGCTGTCGGTGATCAGATAGACAATCTGCGGATTGCGCTTCTGTCCATAGCGGTCAATCCGCCCGTTGCGTTGCTGGAAGCGCATCAAAGACCACGGAATATCAAAGTGGATCAGCCGGCGGCAGTGATAGTGCAGGTTAATCCCCTCGGAGCCGACATCCGTGGAGATCAGAAGGCGAACCGGAGACTGATCCTGCCCGAACCGGTCCACGACTTCCTGCTGCTGCACATCGGAGAGCGTGCCGTGGAGGATTTCCACGGCATCCTTCCTGAGGCGCAGGTCCCGGGCCAGATGTTCGCTCAAAAACGTTAGGGTGGCCACCCGTTCGGTGAAGATCAGCAGGCGGTCCTGCGGATCGCTGCCCTTCCAGTGCCACTGTCTGATAATGGCCATAAGCCGCTGGTACTTGGAAAATTCCTGAATCCCGATCTGCTCCAGCGCATGCTGCATCATGTGCCACGGCCGGAGGTCATCGGCCGTCCTGCGGGCTTTCTCCAGTTTTTGATCCGGTTGCGGACCGATTCCAGACAGGCGGACGGGGAGGAGAGGGCGGCTTTTTCCATTGTGGTGCGAAGGAGCCAGCCGTCGCCCGTGCGCTCCTTCGACAGCTGCTCGTGATTCGTGTCGGCGATCACCCCGAATAACGCTTCTTCTTCCGCCGAGGCCGTCGCACGCACCAGTTCGATTTTACGGTTCAACAGTTTTGCCTGATCCCGGATATCTTTCTTAAAGCGGCGGACAAGCAGATGCTTGCCCTCCAGATCCTCTCTGGTGTAGTTCTGCTGATCGGCAATCACGGTGGGATCCAGCATTTTGATCAGGCTGGCGAAGCTTTCCGCCCGCCCGTCATGGGGCGTGGCGCTCAGCATGATCAGCGCGTCGCAGCGGGAGGCGAGGATGTCGGCAAGCTGATGCCGCAGGGATACGCGCTGATTTTTCTTTTTCGCAACATTCTGCACCTCGTCGATCACTACGATATCCCAGCCGGCTTTCTCCAGGAACGGCCGCCAGATCGTGGCATTCTTGAGCGTATCAATAGAGATGATCGCACGATCAAAACAGTGGAACGGATTATGTCCGGCGGGGAGCTGCTCCCGCAGGCGGGCAATGCCGATGGAATCCAGACGTACGAGCGGGATGGAGAACCTGCTCCACAGTTCTTTCTGAAACTGCGTCAGCATGCTGGCCAGCGAGACGACCAGGATCCGCTTTCCGCGTCCTCTCCGGATCAGTTCCGCAATCAGGATGCCGGCCTCCAGTGTCTTTCCAAGGCCGGTGCCGTCGGCAATCAGAATGCGGGGCCGCGGGCGCTTCAGGGCCAGCAGGGCAGGTTCCCGCTGATACAAAAGCTCATCCATCGCTCCGCGGTGTCCGAGATAGAGCCGATTGTCCGGCGGCGGAGTGGTCCGTAACAGGCTTTCAATGTGCAGCCGTGCGGCAAGATAGTTGGGGGAGGGGTCCCCGACAAGTTCCGTCTCCCTGGGGTCCACCTCAAGAATCTCTTTTTCTTTGCTCTGAATAAACTGCCAGGTTTCATCCCGGACCAGCGGACTGAGCCCGACCACGCGGATCAGGTGATCATTCCCGCAGGTTCGCCGGGTGCTTCGCACGACCCACTCCTGGTCACGGATGACTAGACGGGCACCGGGTGCCGGGACATGGGTAATTCCTCGTCTTTTTGTCTTGGGCATGAGGGTTTATCGGGTCATTGCAGACGGACGACTCGGTAGGTTTTGATCTGATCGTAAAAAAGCAAACGGACTATCGTTGCATCGTCGTACGGATATTGGTCTGCATGAATTTTTCTCGCAAACCGGCCGATGCAGGGGATTTGTCCAGTCACAATCCAGCCGTGGATGAGATCTCCATAAACCAATGTTATACATCCTGTAGTGCTTGTTAAGTTGCCGAAAATATAGGTATAATCGCTGGAATGGGGATCAGCATTGTCAATTCAGGGTGCGAAAGTTGCGCTATGCTCATGCATATCGCCTTTTGGTCTCTATACCGGGATACGTTGAAAACGCAAATGGACGGCTGGACAATCAGGAAACAAAAACCGACTAAAACCCGCATTAGGCTCAAACCACATCCATGATTGAGAGTTTAACTGTCGCCCGTTTAGGTATTCCAAATCTTTGCTTATCTTGAGGACTGTGGCGAAGTTTCGTGATCTTACAGACAAATCATAACCGATGACGCGTGTCCCAATCTCCCCCGAAATGCTCACCTGGGCCTGTGAGAGAGCTGGCTACGATGTGGCGCATTTTACCCAAAAGATCCCGCAACTCAATTCTTGGGTCAAGAATGAACGGCATCCGACGTTTAGGCAGTTGGAAAGATTAGCCAATCTTACGCATACGCCATTCGGCTTTCTGTTTTTACCCGAGCCCCCTAATGAGCCCATCCCGGTTCCCGACTATCGTACCGTGACAGGTACATCAAGAGATGGTTGGATAAGTCCGAATCTCCGTGATACAATCTATGCAATGGAGCGCAGGCAGGATTGGTTGCGGAGGACTCTTATAGAAGAAGGCATGCTTCCCTTACCATTTGTGTCAAGTGCTCGTTTGATGGATGAACCCGAGGAGGTGGGGCGTGAAATGCGGCAGGCACTTGGGTTGAATGATGGATGGGCGGCAGAAATCCGTACCTGGCAAAGTGCGGTCGGCGAGTTACGTCGGTTGATTGAGGGGATTGATGTAATGGCTGTGATCAACGGTATAGTCGGGAATAATACGCATCGAAAATTGAATGTAGAAGAGTTTAGAGGATTTGCGCTCACCGATCCATATGCACCACTTATCTTTGTAAATGGTGTGGATGCCAAATCTGCACAGATGTTCACGCTTGCCCACGAATTGGCACACATCTGGCTCGGCAAAGAGGGGCTTTCCGGCTTTGAAATGCTATCTCCCGGTGGGACGGATGTGGAAAAATGGTGCAACCGCGCGGCAGTGGAACTTTTAGTGCCAGCCGAGGAACTTCGCAGGCACTGGCGTGAAGCGAATCATGAAAAAGACCAATTCCAAATATTGGCTCGAAAATTCAAGGTAAGTCCTATAGTGATAGCCCGCAGAGCCCTTAACTTGGAATTTATTCCGCGTAGCACTTTCTCCAATTTCTATGAGGATTATGTTGGACAAGAGCGTAAAGATAGCACAAAATCAGGCGGAGGTAATTTCTATACGATTCAGGATTACCGTGTCGGAAAACCATTCGCGCTAAAGGTCCTTCGGGCAGCAAAAGAAGGCCGTATCCAATTCAAAGAAGCTCATGATCTTACGGGGTTACGTGGGGACTCTCTTGAAAAATATGCAAAGTAGTTCTTAGAAAAATTCACTCAACAATGGATGATAGATATTTACTTGATACCAATGTCTTTATCACGGCCAAAAGAACATACTATTCTTTCCGTATTTGTCCTGGATTTTGGAAGGGAATAATTCAGAGTAACGAGAAGAGACGCATATTCAGCATTGATAGAGTCCGTAGGTAAATCCTTGTTTATCCCAAAACAGAAGAACTTGTAAAATGGATAAAAAGCGAGCTTTCAAAGAATTTTTTTCTTTCATCAAATATTGATGTGGTGATGGATAGATATAATAAAATTATGTTCTGGGTAAATCAAAACACACAATATTCTGATGGTGCAAAGTCTGATTTCGCAAGGAATGCAGACAGTTGGCTAATTGCTTATGCCTGGGCTAAGTCTATGATTCTTGTTACGAACGAACAACCATCCCCGAACTCTACAAAGGTGATCAAGATCCCGGATGTGTGTAGCCAGTTTGGAGTACGCTGTGAAGATACATTCTCCATGCTCCATTCTCTCAATATTCAGTTTGATTTGCGGGAGGCAGGGCAATGACCTCTGGTGTGGACAGGTATGATGCTATATGCTGGGATGAGTATCAGAAAGTGAGTGAGATCCGGGGGTTTGAAGTCTTTCAGCACATGGAGGACAAAGCCCCGAAGTATGCGTTCAGGGGCAATGAGGAAATGACCGAGGGCTATGGCGATATCGCGAATAACCTGACGGACATCGAGATTCTTATCGACGAGCATTATCGTCAACATCTGGGCATGGGCATTGCTACCGGTTACCGCCGAACCGGAAACCCTCCAGCGGAAGAAATCTACCGGGATGTGAGGATTGGTAGGTACCTGTTCCGGGATAAAGCCATCGACTTACCCAAATTTGTAGCGGTGGTGCGTCCTGAGGATCTGCATAAGTCAGATCACAAAAAACTGCGCCGCTCGGCATGGCAATATCAGATAAGAGTAGACGGGAACTCGGTTCAGGAGATAAAGGATCGGATAGACGAAGCGATTACGGTTTATGAGCCCAAGTACCGAAAGCTTTTTCCAGATAAGCCATGATGCACGGTCCATAGATACCCCCGATGTAGCATGTCTGGCAGACTTCATCTACAGGCTGGTAGGGGCCTAATGATCAACGCTGTCAAGACAATCGCCTACGTAAAACGTGGGTAAGCAAACACGTAGCATAGGCTATGGCATCCTCAACCCTGCAGGGCTAACTCCATAACTATTGCAATATCTAGCGAAGATTCCCCGGCGTTAAATCTATCTTGTATCGCTGCGACGGATACCCCCGTTCCAGTTATAGTAGACTGTCCAATTCGGATTCTTGGGTCAATCCTAATGTTCTTTCTACAAGGTTCTCGCCTGAAAAGGGAACCGGTGAAGTCACGATAAAAGAGAAATTGGTATCGTTCCCGGTAGTTCTGGATGAAATGGGAACCTTTCCATTCAGAGGAATGTAACACCGTTTATGCTATTTGAGGAAAAAACATGATCAATACACTTTCGATCTCACGCGAACTCACCAAGTCGGGGCTTAAACGGGAGTATGCTGAGGCTATCGCAGATGTCGTTGCAAATGCTGTTGTCCAGCAAAACGGAAATCTTGCAACTAAGGAGTTTGTGCATACCCATGTTAGTGAGATGCAAAAAGGCACGGATGGTAAGATTGACACTTTACGTATGGAAATCGGCGAGTTGCGTGTAGAAGTCAGCGATTTGCGTAATCATATCGACAGTCAAATAGCTTCAGTTCATGTAGAAATCAGCGAGTTGCGTAATCATATCGACAGCCAAACAGCTTCAGTTCGTGTAGAAATCAGCGAGTTACGCAGTGATATGGAGACCCAAATAGCTTCAGTTCGTGTGGAAATCAGTGCTGTGGATGCGAAGATCAGTGCTAGCGAGGCTCGGGTTGTACGTTGGTTAGTGGGAATCGCTATAGTTTTGGGCATCTTTGAGGTATTCGGTGATGTCCTGCCTAGCCTGCTATCAGGGCTTGGTTAATCCTTTGTGGGGCAAGTATTTTCGTAGTATCAAGGCTGCCCGGTCAGGATTTGTTGCCCACCATTTTAAGTGGCCGGGTCTTTGATCACAGTAATCTTCACTGTGCCTGATTCCCAAAATCATCCTCCTCCGTCAGGTGCTTCAGTTTGATTACAGAGAATACCAATCCAGAGTGATTGAACATTCCTGTAAGGCCGCTCCGCGGCGTTGTGCAGGAAGACACGAACCCCGTTTCATCTTAATAAAATTCTCCCGATTCTCCATGATGAGACATCTCTGCTTGTGCATCTTGGGGAGACAGGTTACCCGAAAGGTGGAGTATACAAAAAAGAATTTTGTCACGGGCAAGTCGGTTTCGCATGTCTAGCGTCAACTGAGAAGGCAGATGATGGATGCGGTGCTCTTCAAGGAAGGAACGTCCTCTTAAGCTCGACATTCTGATCGTTTTTCCTGATTGAAGGTTCTCGTCTGAAAAGGGGGCCGGTGAAGTCACGATAAAAGAGAAATTTGGTGTCGTTCCCGGTAGTTCTGGATGAAATGGGAACCTTTCCATTCAGAGGAATGTAGCACCGTTTATGCTATTTGAGGAAAAAACATGATCAATACACTTTCGATCTCACGCGAACTCACCAAGTCGGGGCTAAAACGAGAGTATGCTGAGGCCATCGCAGATGTCGTTGCGAAAGCTATTGTACAGCAAAACGGAAATCTTGCAACTAAGGAGTTTGTGCATACCCATGTTAGTGAGATGCAAAAAGGCACGGATGGTAAGATTGATACTTTACGTATGGAAATCGGCGAATTGCGTGTGGAAGTGAGCGAGTTGCGTGTGGAAGTCAGCGAGTTGCGTAGTCATATTGATACCCAAATAGCTTCAGTTCGTGTGGAAATCAGTGCTGTGGATGCGAAGATCAGTGCTAGCGAGGCTCGGGTTGTACGCTGGTTAGTGGGAATCGCTATAGTTTTGGGTATCTTTGAGGTATTCGGTGATGTCCTGCCTAGTCTGTTATCAGGGCTTGGTTAATCCTTTGTAGGGCAAGTATTTTCGTAGTATCAAGGCTGCCCGGTAAGGATTTGTTGCCACCATTTTAAGTGGTCGGGTCCTTGATCACAGTAATCTTCACTGTGCCTGATTCCCAAAATCATCCTCCTCCGTTAGGTGCTTCAGTTCGATTACGGAGAATGCCAATCCAGAGTGATTGAACATTCCTGTAAGGCCGCTCCGCGGCGTTGTGCAGGAAGACACGAACCCCGTTTCATCTTGATAAAATTCTCCCGACTCTCCATGATGAGACATCTCTGCTTGTGCATCCTGGGGAGACAGGTTACCCGAAATATGGAGTATAGAAGAAAGGCTTTTGCCCAGGGCAAGTCGGTTTCGCATGTCTAGCGTCAACTGAGAAGGCAGATGATGGATGCGGTGCTCTTCAAGGAAGGAACGCCCTCTTAAGTTCGACATTCTAATCGTATTTTCTGATTGAAGGGTTCTCGCCTGAAAAGGGGGCCGGTGAAGTCACGATAAAAGAGAAATTGGTGTCGTTCCCGGTAGTTCTGGATGAAATGGGAACCTTTCCATTCAGAGGAATGTAGCACCATTTATGCGATTTGAGGAAAAAACATGATCAATACACTTTCGATCTCACGCGAACTCACCAAGTCGGGGCTTAAACGGGAGTATGCTGAGGCCATCGCAGATGTCGTTGCAAATGCTATTGTCCAGCAAAACGAAAATCTTGCAACTAAGGAGTTTGTGCATACCCATGTTAGTGAGATGCAAAAAGGCACGGATGGTAAGATTGATACTTTACGTATGGAAATCGGCGAGTTGCGTGTGGAAGTGAGTGAGTTGCGTGTGGAACTGAGCGAGTTGCGTAATCATATCGACAGCCAAACAGCTTCAGTTCGTGTAGAAATCAGCGAGTTACGCAGTGATATGGAGACCCAAATAGCTTCAGTTCGTGCGGAAATCAGTGCTGTGGATGCGAAGATCAGTGCTAGCGAGGCTCGGGTTGTACGCTGGTTAGTGGGAATCGCTATAGTTTTGGGTATCTTTGAGGTATTCGCTGATGTCCTGCCTAGTCTGTTATCAGGGCTTGGTTAATCCTTTGTAGGGCAAGTATTTTCGTAGTATCAAGGCTGTCCGGTCAGGATTTGTTGCCCGCCATTTTAAGTGGCCGGGTCCTTGATCACAGTAATCCTCACTGCGCCTGATTTTCCAAACCATCCTCCTCCGTTAAGTGCTTCAGTTCGATTACAGAGGGGCCAGTCCAGAGTGATTGAACATTCCTGTAAGGCCGTTCCGCGGCGTTGTGCCGGAAGACACGAACCCCGTCTCATCTTGATAAAATTCTCCCGACTCTCCATGATGAGGTATCCCTGTCATGTGCATCTTGGAGAGACAGGTTACCCGAAAGATGGAGTACAGAAAAAAGATTTTTGTAGCGGGCAAACCGGTTTCGCATGAAAGCCCGCTACCATAAGATATTCCTGACTCCGGCCTGTGTGTTCCCATCGTAATCTGCCTGAAACTGACAACCCGGTGTACCAAAATAGTCGCAGATAACTGCCCGCAACAGCATGTTGCTATAGACCTGTTGAATTGTATGCACATACCGTACGCAGAATGCCTCCTGATTGTCTGAATTCGTCGGAAACTGCGAGAAACGGTGTCAAGGGCAGTTCGGATGGAGCCGCTGTCCATTCTGTTTGGCAGACGGGTAGTCCGCCAGAAACACGTATAATGGCAGATTCAGTCGCTTTCATGGAGTCGGTGCACTTCATCAAAGAGGCGAATATCAGGGATCGTTGCCGCAGGCTTCAAAATTCGATGCGATGAGTCCCAGGGACGGCACCGCATAGAACCTAGTGCGTACAAGGCGGATTAGGAATGTCTACCGGATCCCCCTTATCTTAGTAGGATCGAGTCTATTGGGAAAGGGAGTGCCTTCTCGGTAACGAGAGGGCTTTTTTATGGGCGAAAAACTATTATGGTAATATGAGTCTACCTTCAAAGCTTGCATTAGCGGACGGCACAGTAGTCAATGGGATCGCGATCGGTGCCGGTGGGGAAAGTGGCGGCGAACTCTGCTTCAATACAAGTATGACAGGGTATCAGGAGATCCTCACAGATCCATCATATCACGGGCAGATCATGATGATGACCTATCCCCATATCGGGAACTACGGTGCCCATGACGAAGATACCGAAGCCGCGAAACCAATGGTCTCCGCCCTGGTGGTCCGGGCATTCTCTCAGGAATACTCCAACCTGCTGGCACAGGAATCGCTGCACAACTACATGGACCGGCACGGTCTGGTCGGGATCACCGGCATAGATACGCGAAGGCTGGTCCTGCACATTCGAAAACGCGGTGTCATGAATGCCGTGATCTCATCCACAGACCTGGATGATGATTCTCTAATAGAAAAAGCACAGGCATGGCCCAGTATGGAAGGGTTAGAGCTGGCATCCAGAGTGACATGTGACAAGTCCTACGCATTCTCCGATGCAGGGCAGCAGCGTATTGCGGTCTGTGACTTTGGGGTGAAAACGAATATTCTGCGGACTTTTGCAGCATTGGGATGTGAGGTGAGGGTTTTCCCCGGCGCAACCCCCCTGAAAGATGTTTTGTCCTGGTCTCCAGATGGACTGTTCTTTTCAAATGGTCCTGGAGACCCGCGTGCCATGCCGGAGGCAGTGGATTGTGTGAGAGAGGCAATGATCATAGGATTACCTCTTTTTGGAATCTGTCTCGGTCACCAACTCATGGCGTTGGCGCAGGGGATTGAGGTGTTCAAAATGTATGTTGGTCATCGCGGAGCCAATCAGCCGGTCAAAAATCTCTCGACCGGGCATGTTGAAGTCACCACGCAGAACCACGGATTTTCGGTTGATCCCGAATCGGTGTCCGCGGAACTGGCCGAGGTCTCCCATCTGAATCTGAATGATCAAACCGTTGAGGGACTGCGATTTAAGAAATTTGAAGGGTTCAGCGTTCAATATCATCCCGAAGCATCTCCGGGACCGCACGATAGTCGTTACCTGTTTAAGGAGTACCTGCACATGTGTTCAAAAACTAAATCCTGATTGATGCCCCGCCGCACAGATATAAAGAAAATCCTGTTGATTGGATCCGGCCCGATTGTGATCGGCCAGGCCTGTGAGTTTGATTACTCGGGAACCCAGGCATGCAGAGCACTTCGCAAAGAAGGATATGAAGTCGTGCTCATTAATTCCAACCCGGCGACCATCATGACCGATCCGATAACCGCAGACCGGATCTATATGGACGAACTAACGGCAGAGTCGATCCGCCGTATTGTAGAAAAGGAGCGCCCAGATGCTGTACTGCCGACCATGGGAGGGCAAACCGGATTGAATCTGGCCGATGAATTGCAGCGGCAGGGATACTGGGAGGAACAGGACGTGAAAGTGATCGGGGTGGATATTGATGCAATTCACATTACCGAAGATCGTCAGCAGTTCCGCGATCTGATGGAGAAGATCGGCGTGGATCAGGCAAGAAGCCGGGTGGCCAAGAGCCTGCTTGAAGCCAAGGAAGTGATCCAGTCTCTAGGCGGGCTGCCCGTGGTGATTCGGCCGTCGTTCACGCTTGGTGGCGCAGGAGGCGGGATCATATGGAGTCCAAAGGAACTGGAACGAAAAATTATGCGGGGGCTGGAACTCTCGCCAGTCCATGAGGTGCTCGTAGAGGAGTCGGTATACGGCTGGAAGGAATTTGAACTGGAATTGCTGCGGGATCAGAATGATAACGTGATCATCATCTGCACAATTGAGAATGTAGACCCGATGGGGGTCCATACAGGGGATTCCGTCACGGTTGCCCCCGCACAGACCCTGACCGATAAGCAGTTCCAGCATATGCGGGATACCGCAATCCAGATGATGAGATCCATCGGGACCTTTGCGGGAGGATGCAATGTGCAGTTCGGAATCAATCCGGTGGATGGACGCATGATTGCCATCGAGATTAATCCACGTGTCTCCCGGTCCTCCGCGCTGGCATCGAAAGCAACCGGGTACCCCATCGCAAAAGTAGCGGCACGACTCGCAGTAGGTTATACGCTGGATGAACTCAAGAACGATGTGACCCGGACAACCAGTGCCTGCTTTGAACCCGCAATTGATTATGTGATTACTAAAATTCCCCGGTGGAATTTTGAAAAATTTGAGGGAGTGGACGAGGAGTTGACCACACAGATGAAAGCGGTTGGAGAGGTGATGTCCATTGGGAGAACCTTCACAGAAAGCCTTCAAAAAGCCTGGCAAAGTCTGGAAATCGGCTACGCAGGGCTAGGGGCGGACCGAGAGAATCCGAAACGACCCCATGTGCGTGAGCGCCTGCGAAAATCCTACTGGGATCGAACTCTGCAAATTCGAAATGCATTCATCCACGGTGCATCCATGGATGAAGTGTACGATATCACACGGGTGGATTTCTGGTTTCTGCAGCAGATCAAAATGCTCGTGGATCTGGAAAAGGAAACGCGTCAACTGCGCCTGCAGGATCTTACCGAAGACAAACTTTTGAACCTGAAGCGGCATGGCTATTCCGATGTGCAGATTGCCTGGCTGGTAACGGATGAAGTCACCGAAGAAGAAGCGCGGGCGCACCGGTTATCCCTTGAAATCAAATCTCAATTCCTCCTTGTGGATACCTGTGCCGGAGAATTCCCGGCCGTTACGCCCTACTTTTATTCCTCCTACGAAACCGAAAGTGAGAGTACCGTTTCAAATCAAAAGAAGGTGGTCATACTTGGCAGCGGGCCGAACCGGATTGGGCAGGGAATTGAATTTGACTATTCCTGTGTGCACGGTGTACAGGCAGTACAGGAAATGGGATATGAGGCAATTATGGTGAACTGCAATCCGGAAACCGTATCCACTGACTTCGATATTGCAGATAAACTCTATTTTGAGCCGGTATTCTGGGAGCGGGTTCTGGATATCATTGAGCATGAGAAGCCGGAAGGGGTCATCGTGCAACTTGGAGGACAGACTGCATTAAAACTTGCGGGGAAGCTGTCGGAGCGTGGAATTAAAATCTTCGGTACGCCCTATGACCGAATGGATTTGGCAGAAAATCGGGGCAAGTTCTCCGACATCCTGAAGGAACTGAACATTCCTTTTCCTCCATATGGAATGGCGCGGACCGTGTATGAAGCGGTGCGTGTTGCCGAATCTATCGGATATCCCATTTTGGTTCGCCCCAGTTATGTCTTAGGTGGACAGGGGATGCGGATTGCCATTAACAAGGAAGAAGTGGAGCGGTACGTTACCGACATCTATAAATTGCTGCCTGACAATGAGATTTTACTTGATCTGTTCCTGAATAACGGAATTGAAATTGATGTGGATGCTGTACGGGATGCGGATGGGGATGTGTGGATTACAGGTATCATGCAGCACATTGAGCCCGCTGGAGTGCACTCAGGCGACTCAACGGCGGTCTTGCCGCCTCATTCTCTGAGTGCGTCCATTCTCGAAGAGATCAGGAAGTACACGATCACAATTGCAAATCGCCTGGAAGTCCTGGGGTTAATGAATGTGCAGATGGTCGTCCAGGATGAGTCCGTGTACGTAATTGAGGCAAACCCCCGTGCCTCTCGCACGGTCCCATTTGTCGCAAAGGCAACCGGGATCCCGGTTGCCCGGATTGCCAGTAAGGTAATTCTGGGAGCTAGGCTGGAAGAGTTTCGGAGTCAGGGACTGCTGGATTCCAAATTAAAGGGGTATGCAATCAAGGAACCCGTATTTTCCTGGTCCAAGTTTCCCGAGGTCAGGAAAGAACTAGGGCCGGAAATGAAATCCACCGGTGAAACCATCGCCTTTGTAGATGCACTTACCGATAAACATTTCAAACGTCCCTACGAAATGAGAAATCTTTATCTGTCGCGTTAGCAGATGGCTGGACACAATAAATGGTCAAAAGTAAAGAGGCAGAAAGCGGTCACTGACAGTCGCCGCTCAAAGGCGTGGGCTGTGATAACGCGTGACATTATGGTTGCGGCCCGTGAGGGAGGCAAGGATCCAGACATGAATGCCCGGTTGGCGCTGGCGATCCAGAAAGCCAAGGCCAAGAACATGCCCAAGGAAAATATTGAACGCGCAATCAAGCGGGGAGCGGGTGAGATTGAGGGGCAAGACTACAAAGAGTGTACGTATGAAGGGTACAGCGCACACGGTGTTGCCATTATGGTGGATGCGCTGACCGATAACACAAACCGGACGGTTGCCGATGTGCGCAGTGTGTTCTCGAAAAGTGGTGGCAATCTGGCTAAATCGGGAAGTGTTGCGTACTTATTTGACCGGAAAGGATTGATTCAGATTCGTTCAGATTCCATAGATGAACTGGAACTCTTCGAATTGGCCGTTGACAGCGGGGCAGAGGACATAGAAGAGGATGAGGATACATTTGTGGTGATTACACCTGTGGAAGTTTTTGAAATCGTTCAGACTAAAATTTCTGATGCTGGAGTCAAGATTGAGGAATCTCGCCTTGTGCGTGCTCCAATGACGACCATTCAAAAATCATCGGATCAGGTCCGCCAGACGGAGGCGCTAGTGGCAAGACTGGAAGATTTGCAGGATGTACAGGAGGTTTTTACGAATCTAGAGATGTAATGCGCATCTTAGGCATTGATCCCGGCTCATCCCAAACCGGCTACGGTATTATTGATACGGATAACCGGGTACACGGGTATGGGGTTGTCGCACTTACGGGGGACCATATGCTCCGCATCCAGACAATCTATCGTGAGGTAAGCAGACTTGTAGCGCAGTTGAAGCCGAATAGTTGTGCAGTTGAAATGCCGGTCTACGGCAGTAACCCGCAGGCGATGCTCAAACTTGGACGTGCTCAGGCGGCGGCGATGCTTGCAATTCTCAACCAGGGTTTATCTGTAGCGCAGTATACGCCCAAAATGGTGAAGCGGGCGGTTACCGGGAATGGAAATGCGAGCAAAGAGCAGGTTGCCTATATGGTGTCTACTCTACTGAAATTTGAAGGGGGGAGTGAGGGAATCCCTCATGATGCATCCGATGCCTTGGCGGTCGCATTTTGCCACAAGGAAAGAGAACTGACGGGGAAGAAGCCTGATCAGGCTCACTACAGCGGATGGGCTGCATTTGTCAAGGCAAACCCGGACCGTGTGATTGAGGATTAAACGGGCGAGCCCGGTTTACCCCTTAGACAAGAAAGTCTGCAGGAAGCGGGGATGAAGTGGCAGGGTTTCGGTTTCGGTTTCCGGTTGGGGTATCCGGGAATTTTGCAGACATTTTTTCTGGCATGAAATTCTAACCATGACCAAAATTCTGGAACGATATGATGAGAATCGTAGGTTCTGTCAACAATTTTCAGAGAATTGGCATCAATGAGGTACAGCATACCTATTTCTCCTTTCTTTTTTGAGGAGGATATAGCAAATCATAGACATGTCCGGGTTTTACCGACAAAATTATTGCCGCTTTCGAAACCGACAGATCTTCAGATTGCAGCATCCTCTCAACGAACCTCAGTATGCCGTTGCCCAATCGAGGGGATGCACGAAACTTATCTTTTCAAACGAGACACTGAACTGTAGAATTAATTGAGTGGATCATTCGGGTTGTTCAGTTCCTACGTGGGGATCTCGTCAGACAGGAGGCCCGGCCCACTGAAAAGCCATAGTCTAAATCTCACCAGATAATTCAAAGTTCCGTAGAAGCAGATCGTACGGTATCACGGAATCCAGTTGCCCGGTCGCAGAGTTGTACGGGGAAATTCTCCCAAACCCGGGAAACCGTTCCCCTGATCATGGGAGTGTCTGATGGCCATCTCCTCTGGATACCCAGTCACGGAATCAGGGAAGGCGGTCCGGAACAGTTGTGATCGCAGTATGCAGCACTTAGGAGTCTCCATGAATTTCAGCAGTCCCCCATCCTCTCGGTCGCTGCAGATTCTTTGGTATCAAACACAGCCATAGAGGATCAGTCATGCCCGCACAAATTCCAACATTCCTCTATGGATACCTTGCGAATCATTTGAAAAGGCGGGAAAAGTCAAGTTTTTTCAGGATAAATTGAATTTGTCCAGTTTATTCTGAACATTGCTCATTCGTCTGCGTTAAAGGCGCGTTGCAATTAAATTTCACGAACACGTGCCGAAAAAACGTAAGAGAAAAAATGAGTATCAGTTGGAGCGACTGCCGGTCGTTCAGGTCTTCCACTGGAAAAGTCGGTCGAAACCCGCTTTAGAAAAAGGTCAGCTTGTTTACTATGGCCCCCTTCCAGCTTCGTATGGAATCGGGGAGGTCCAAAATGTGACCAAAGGCCTTGTATCGGTTGATTTTCGTGGTACAGGAAGCGCCCGCATACATGAGGATGTAATCCATGAGCGCTACCTCGTTCCGCTCAAGGAAGCGGTGCTTTAGAAACTGGTCGGTTTTTAGAAGGTTCGTTTGAGTTAGTTTTCGTATTTCCGCCGAGTACAAAATTTCTCGGGTTTGTACTCGCCTGGGTGGGTTGTATCCATGAATTCTTTGATCCTTCAGGGAGTGACCAAGTGTTTTGGCAAAGTTACTGCCGCACGGGATATTTCGTTTACCGCCACTTCAGGGCGGATCCTTGGACTTCTGGGCCCAAATGGGGCCGGAAAGACCACGACTATCCGTATGATCGCCAATATCCTTACCCCGGATGAAGGGACGGTTGCACTTGATGGACGTAACGTAGGGCAATGGAGTCAGGAGAAAATGGGCTATCTCCCGGAAGAACGGGGGCTGTACAAAAAACTCAAGGTGACCGCGCAACTGCGTTATCTAGGTGCACTCAAAGGGCTGGGGGCGCAAGAGTCCGCAGGGAAAGTTGAGTATTGGCTAGATCGTCTTGGATTAACAAAATGGGGGACCCGAAAAGCCCAGGACCTGTCCAAAGGGATGCAGCAGAAAGTACAGTTCATTGCGACTGTGCTGGCAGATCCTCAATTAATTATTCTGGATGAACCCTTCAGCGGACTGGATCCTGTCAATAGTGAACTGCTTCAGGAAATTATCGCAGAAATGAAGCAGGATGGCCGAATTATCCTGTTTGCAAGCCACCGCATGGAGCAGGTGGAACAGCTGTGCGATGATATTTGCCTGATCGCAAATGGACGACTTTTGCTGGGTGGCGATTTAAGGGAAATCAAGAAAAGCTTCAAGCGTGACAAACTGGTGCTGGAATATGAAGGAGATGTGCCGTTCCTGAGTGCCATGCAGGAATCCGGCGAGGTGCAGATACTGGAATGGAGAGAGGATGGATGCGTCTTGCAGATCTCCGAAGATTGCAACCCCCGGGCGCTGCTTGACCGCGTACTATCAATTCCGGGCCTTGAACTGTATCATTTTGAGATGCTTCAGCCGTCGCTGAACGAAATATTCATTCAAACCGTCAGAGACGAAGCATGAGACGCAAGATTCTGGTGGTGACTCGGAGCGAGTTTATGCGCCGGGTTACTTCCAAAACCTTCATCGTGACCACTCTGCTGGGACCATTGCTGCTTGTGGGATTCTTTGCGGTGACGATCATGATCTCGCTCTCAACGCTTGAGGATGATTTCGATGGACCCTTTGGGGCGACCGGAATGCTTCGGATCGGGATTGTTGATGAGACAGGAGTTTTAGGAGACAGGATCATAGATCAAGGTGCAGGCGGGAATGCAACTCTGGTGCTGATTATGCCAGACTCTCTTGACAATCAGATGACCCGCGGAGATGTTGATGCCTATGTTCGGATCCCCGCAGAGATGATTACCGCCAATGAGCAACCGGTCCTGTATTCTGTGGATGGAGATGCACGCAGAGTTCAGTGGACTCTTTCGGAAGCCATTGAGTGGGCGCTGAAAGATTACCTTCTTGCGGAGAATAATATTTCCGCCAATGTGCGGGCAATTCTGGATCGATCCGTTTTTCTGGAAATATTTACCAATGATGCAGAAGAGGAAAGCAGCGAAGAGGTAGAGGCGGAGGAAGGATATTATATCCTCGGACTGACCCTTGGGACATTAATGTACATGGGGATTCTTATCTACGGAACCCTGATCATGTATGCAGCCATGGAGGAACGAACCACGCGGGTGGTTGAGGTACTGGTATCCTCGGTGCGCCCGTTTGACCTGCTGATGGGGAAGGTGCTGGGGATCGGATTGGTCGGGTTTGCGCAGATGGCCGTCTGGGGGATCATGATTGTCGGGGGCACGGTACTGGCTTCCCCCATGATTGGGTTGTTTGTGGATCCTGCAATGTATGATCTGCCTGCATCTGCAACCAATCAGGAAATACTGGCCGCGGCGGAGATTGTCCTGCCGAGCATTTCGCCAAGCCTGTTCATCTGGTTTATTCTTTACTTTGTCGGTGGATACCTACTCTATGGCGGGTTGTTTGCGGCGGTGGGGACGATGGTTGACTCGCCACAGGAATCGCAGGGTCTGCTCCTGCCGCTGATGATGCCAATCGTCATCTCAATCATATTCATGGGACCGATTATGATAGCACCGAATGGTCCGCTTGCCGTAGGACTGTCGCTCTTCCCTCTCACATCTTCGGTTCCAATGATTACACGTATTGCAATTGGAGCAGCACCTTATTGGCAGATTACATTATCCTATGGACTACTTTTGGGGGCATTCCTGACCTCAATCTGGGTCAGTGCACGAATCTATCGGGCAAGCCTGCTGATGTACGGCAAGAAGCCGTCACTCAAGACGCTCGTGGGGTATCTTCGCAGTGGCTGAATAGATCTGTCTGTGTATTTCCGGCCTCCAGATGAAGGAGCACCTCCTTGCGGTGAAGCCCGCCGCTGTATCCGGTCAGTTGACCGTTCGCCCCCATAACCCGGTGACAGGGATAGATGATGGGAATTGGATTGGATCCATTTGCGCGTCCGACAGCGCGTGCCAGACGACTATCGCCGAGCAATCGGGCAAGTTGTCCGTAGGAGCGGGTTTCCCCGTAGGGAATGTCCAGCAGCAAGGCCCACACTCGTTTTTGGAATGCCGTTCCGCATGGGGCAAGCGGTACAGAAAAGCGGGTCTGCTCTCCAGCGAAGTAGGCAGCAAGTTCCCGTGCAGCAGTTTCAAAGAGAGTGCCTGCAGGTTCGTAGTCTTCGGATAGATTCCCAAATTGGATGTTCGTCAATCCCAGAGGTGAGAAAATGAGGGTTAAGGGGCCCACCGGAGTTTCAGAAATTATTCCGCCAGTGAAGTTTTTTGGGACATTCGGCATAGGTCGTGCGTTTCAGTGCGTTTGCGTAATTTGATCAATAATACCACACTTCAGTGTAATGGAAACTCATGTGCGTGAGACGGGCGACATGGTTCGTGTCCTGGAAATTACGGCAGATGCCTCGGATCTGGAGACAGATGTGCGGCTGGCCGAAAAAAAACAGCAGAAATTAACCGTACGGCGTGGATTTCGCCCCGGCCATGTTCCGATGAAGATGATTCGCCGCATCTGTGCGAGCGAAATTCAAGATATCGTCGTTCAGGAACTGGTGGAAGAAGTATATGAAGATATGGTGGGGCAGAATCGTGAGTATCGTACAATTGGGAAACCGCGGGAGATTCAGTGTAACTACAAGTTAGGTGGAGATCTTCACATTCAGATTGAGTTTTATGTACTCCCCAAACTTGAATTGAAAGATCTTGCAGGGCAGGTGGTTGAAGTTCCTGTGTCTAGTGTAAGCAACAAACTGATTGAGTACGTGAAAAGGATTCGCATGATTCCTTTTCTATCCACTAGGCCACTTCAGGAAGATGAAAGAATCGGGGAACTGAATGCAGGTATGTTTGACAAAGTAACCTATAAGTCGGAAAATATTGATCCTGAGACAGGCTTTGTTCTTATTGGGGGAAGATCGGAAGATGTTAAGGAATATAATTTTGGCGAAGCAATCCTTATCAGCGATGCGGTTCACGAGCTGGGGGAGATATTTGAAGGACATTCCGTTGGCAATCAAATTGTCTTGAACCAGAATGACGATTCATCAGATCTGGTTCGGCTTGATTCGATGGATTCAGATCTACGGATTGAGATTTTAGCGGCAGAGCGTTATGAATGGCCGGAAATTGACGATGAGTGGGCAGCGAAGATCAGCGATCATTCCGTGGATTCTCCCGAGGAATTAGACGAGTGGGCACAGGAATATCTTGAGAATATTCTCGGAGAATTGAGCGAGGAACTAGTAGAGGTAATGGTTAAGGAACGGATGGTGGCGTTACATCCCTTTACGATTCCAGAAGGGTTTATGGAACAAGCTAAATCCTTAATGTCTGATGAACTCCACGCAGTCGTAAAGGAACTGGAGATTACGGATAGGCTGAGGAGGGATATGCGCTGGATGTTATTGTTGCGCGCTCTATCAGAAGAGCTGAAAACCACATTATGGGATTCTCCCGACACGGATGCTTTGAGTATAGACGCAGACATGGAAAGCAGCGATGAAGTGGAAATACTATCGAGGTTAGTAGATCAGTTCGAAGTTAAGGAGGTCCCTGCTACCGAACTGATAATGATGCGTATTGTAGCAAACCGGAACCTCCCATAACGAACGATAACCCCCAACAGATTACGTTGATTAGATGGTAGATGATTTTGTCAAGTTTTCGAAAAGCCTCCAGATACCGGCGAGTATCTACACCAAGGGGCTTGGAGATCAGCCCATTGGAAATCTGGTTCCAATGGTGGTGGAGCAGACCTCCCGTGGAGAGCGGGCCTATGATATATTTAGCCGCCTGCTGAAGGAGCGTATCATTATTCTGGGTACGCCGATCAATGATGTCGTGGCCAACCTGGCCGTTGCCCAGCTGCTTTATCTGACCAGTGAAGATCCGGAGCGGGACATCAATATCTACATCAATTCACCGGGTGGAATGGTGTATAGCGGGCTCGGCGTTTATGATACGATCCAGTACGTTTCCTGTCCGGTCGCAACCATTTGTGTCGGCTTGGCGGCATCTCTGGGATCTGTGCTGTTAGCTTCGGGAACGAAAGAGCATCGAGCTGCACTTCCGAATTCCCGCATTATGCTGCATCAGCCCCTGGGCGGAGCTCAGGGACAGGCATCGGATATTGAAATACAGGCCCGGGAAATTTTATGGCTGAAACAACGCCTGTATGAAATTCTTGCACGCCATACAGGACAGGATACAGACACAATTACAAAGGACGCGGACCGGGACTACTGGCTCAGTTCCCAGGAAGCCAAAGAGTATGGTCTGATTGACCGGGTACTGGAGCCGCAGGCACTTCCTAGAAAGAAGTAAGGGTACCGCGTACGGGATTTGAACCCGTGTTACCGGCGTGAGAGGCCGGCGTCCTGGACCCCTAGACGAACGCGGCAGAAAAACGTTCTACTTGGAGTACCCCGTGCGGGTTGCCTGCAGGGGGGAATCCCAATGTTTTGGAACATCATCTTCCGAATGAGGGTAGCACCCGGGTGATTTTTGTGCTATGTCTGCAGCGATCTATTTGGATTATAATGCAACGACGCCGGTTGACCCTCGCGTCATGCAGAAGATGTTGCCATACTTTACTGAGCATTATGGCAACCCCTCTAGTCAGGCACATATGTACGGGTGGGCGGCAAATGCAGCCGTAGAGAAGGCACGTCTGGAGGTGGCGCAGTGTCTGGGTGCATCCAGACCAAGCGAAATTATCTTCACCAGCGGGGCAACGGAGGGGATTAATTCAGCGATTAAAGGCGTGGCCGAGGTATCTTCCCAAAAGAGGAGGCACATGGTTACTGTCCGAACAGAGCACCATGCAGTGTCCCATGTCTGCAAGTACCTTGAACAGCGTGGATGGGACATCACGTATGTCCCCGTCAACGAAGATGGACTCGTAGATCTTGACAGTTTACGTGACAGCCTTACGGACCGGACGGTTCTGGTTTGTGTGATGTGGGCCAATAATGAGACCGGGGTGATCCAGCCGATTGCCGAAATTGCAGAACTGGTGCGCGGCCGAGGCATCCCGTTTATGACCGATGCAACACAGGCAGTCGGGAAAATTCCCGTATCTGTTGAAGATGTGGATATTCTAGTTTGCTGTGCACATAAGGTATATGGCCCCAAGGGAGTGGGAGCGATGTTTGTGCGCAGCCGGATACGATGTGCTCCACTCATTGATGGCGGTGGACAGGAACAGGGAATGCGCAGTGGTACACACAATGTCCCGGGAATTGTTGGCATGGGAGAGTCGTTCCGGCTGGCAGAACTGGAACAGGCGCAAGATGCAAAGCGCCTCTCTGATTTGCGTGACAGGTTGGAACATGCCCTTTTGGGGGCAGGATTGGGAATCCAGATTAATAGTGCAGGTGCCAGTCGGCTCCCCCAGACAAGTAGCATATCGTTTCCCGGCTTGAATCTGGAAAGACTCCTCCTGTCCATTCGCACACTGGCAGTAGGGACTGGAAGTGCCTGTGGATCCGGCAAGCGCACCCCTAGTGCGGTGCTCTCTGCAATGGGGATTCGTAATGATGTTGCTGCACAGACTCTGCGAATCAGTTTGGGCCGTCCGACAACGGAAGGGGAGGTTCTTGAGGCCTCGGAATTACTTAGGCAGGCTTTGGACGGACTCTATAACAAGGCTGCGTAACTTAGATGGAAATAGTTAATCGCGTTGCCCAGAGCGGGATCGAAGTGTATGATCTGGAGTCGCTCTGGGCGGGACATGACATCAGGGAATTGGATCTTTCCACGTTTCTGGATGGAGGATTTCTTTTACGGGAGAAGCCGTTCCGTAATCAGGTTGCCGCGTACAATTGGCAGGGGTTCAAGGGGATCCATGTAGCACTTTTTTGCAGTACCGATGCGCTGGTGCCGATGTGGGCGTATATGTTGGTTGCGTCCAGACTTGATCATGCACAGAGTGTTACAATGGGCAGGCGGGTTGATGTGATCCGGGAGCAGTTTATGCTGGCATTAGAGCAGGAAGATTGGACAAAATTTTCGGATCGAATTGTGGTCGTGAAGGGTTGCGGATCGGGGATTGTTCCGGAAAGTGCTTATGCCCGGGCGATGAGGGAACTGCAGAAGGTGGCCCGGAAGGTTATGTTTGGTGAGCCATGTTCCAGTGTGCCTATATGGCGACGGCCGAAGCAGAAAGCAGTCCGGTCTGCGTAGGGAACAGGGAGATCAATAATCTTTGGGTACGGCCAGTCGTATCACTTGACGCAATCCCCGAACATTGACTGCCGATATTACCTCTCCAGATTCTCGACGATCAATAAGGCCCAAGAATGTTTATCTGATCTCTAGATACCTTCCTTTGTTTGTGATTTCAAAATATGTACTGAACTGTCTATACATGCGGAACGCCTAACTTGAATATCTGTCTGAGAATATCACCTAATTCAAAATTTGGTATATTAAATGCAGGATCAGATTAACATCCGTGACATGATGGCCCCAATGTGCGTCATGGCAGTGATGATGATCAGAAGTCAACGATCGTACAAACCCAAGTTCGTCAATTTGTAGTGCTATTAGGTGCAGAGTTCCTCCAGTCCCGTTTTTGGGCTTTTTTTTTGATGGGATCCGGGCCTTCCCAAGTCCCCCATCCTGACAATCTGATTTGAGGTGGTTTTTACATCTGTCTGAGTGGTTTTTCCGGGCCAAATCTCCGAGAATTTCCCTCCGTGCGTCCCAACTGGACACAGCCCGGGC